>NZ_VMLA01000123.1:0-3003 GCF_013276425.1 Streptococcus sp. 3874
GAAAGCGCTTTAAAACCAGGAGACCTTTTCGTAAGGTTCGCTTGATGTACCAAGATGAGTCTGGTTTCGGTAGAATCAGTAAACTGGGATCTTGTTGGGCTTCAATAGGAGTAGGTCCACATGTCCATAGTCACTATATACGAGAATTTTGCTATTGTTATGGAGCTGTTGATGCCCATACAGGCGAATCATTTTTCTTAATCGCTGGTGGATGTCATACTGAGTGGATGAACGCCTTTTTAGAAGAGCTTTCACAAGCTTATCCAGATGATTATCTTTTACTCGTTATGGACAATGCCATATGGCATAAATCAAGTACCTTAAAGATTCCGACTAATATTGGCTTTACCTTTATTCCTCCATACACACCAGAGATGAACCCCATTGAACAAGTGTGGAAAGAGATTCGTAAACGTGGATTTAAGAATAAAGCCTTTCGAACTTTGGAAGATGTCATGAATCAACTTCAAGATGTTATACAAGGACTGGAGAAGGAGGTGATAAAGTCCATCGTTAATCGGAGATGGACTAGAATGCTTTTTTGGCATAAATGAACAATTTTATTTTTCAGAATATATCAAATATAACAAATAACTCTTAAAATTCAGAAAATTCTATTGACAGGACTTGAAAAAGAGTCTATAATGAATAAAAAACAAAGGAGAATACTATGAAAACAAGAAAAGTATTGGCTCTTGCGGGAGTAACCTTATTAGCAGCTGGTGTTTTAGCTGCTTGTTCTGGGGGTTCAGGTGCTCAAGGTGAAAAAACCTTTGCATTTACTTACGAGACACATCCAGATAATCTCAACTATTTGACAACTGGTAAGGCAGCAACTTCTGAGATTACTAGTAATGTGATTGATGGATTGCTTGAAAATGATAAATACGGGAACCTTGTTCCTTCATTGGCAGAAGACTGGTCAGTTTCTAAGGATGGCTTGACTTATACTTATAAGATTCGTCAGGATGCCAAGTGGTATACATCTGAGGGAGAAGAGTACGCTCCTGTTAAGGCTCAGGACTTTGTAACAGGACTTAAATATGCAACAGATAAGAAAGCAGAAGCCCTTTACTTGGTACAGGATTCAATCAAAGGTCTGGATGCCTATGCCAAAGGTGAAATCACAGACTTCACTCAAGTCGGGATTAAAGCCCTTGACGACCAAACAATCCAATACACCTTGAACAAACCTGAAAGTTTTTGGAATTCCAAAACAACAATGGGTGTGCTTGCGCCAGTTAATGAAGAGTTTTTGAATTCAAAAGGGGATGATTTTGCCAAAGCTACGGATCCAAGTAGTCTCTTGTATAACGGTCCTTATTTGTTGAAATCCATTGTGACCAAATCTTCCGTTGAATTTGCGAAAAATCCGAACTATTGGGATAAGGACAATGTGCATATTGACAAAGTTAAATTGTCATTCTGGGATGGGCAAGATACCAGCAAACCAGCAGAAAACTTTAAAGATGGTAGCCTTACAGCAGCTCGTCTTTATCCAACAAGTGCAAGTTTCGCAGAGCTTGAGAAGAGTATGAAAGACAATATCGTCTATACTCAACAAGACTCTACGACTTATCTAGTAGGGACAAATATTGACCGTCAATCTTATAAATACACATCTAAGACTAGCGAAGAACAAAAGACATCTACTAAAAAGGCTCTCTTAAATAAGGATTTCCGTCAGGCTATTGCCTTTGGATTTGACCGTACAGCCTATGCCGCTCAGTTGAATGGAGAAACTGGAGCAAGCAAAATCTTGCGCAATCTCTTTGTGCCACCAACATTTGTTCAAGCAGATGGGAAAAACTTTGGCGATATGGTCAAAGAAAAATTAGTAACCTATGGGGATGAATGGAAGGATGTTAATCTGGCCGATTCACAAGATGGTCTCTACAATCCAGAAAAAGCCAAGGCTGAATTTGCCAAGGCTAAGTCCGCTTTACAAGCAGAAGGTGTGACTTTCCCAATTCACCTAGATATGCCTGTTGACCAGACAGCAACGACAAAAGTTCAACGTGTCCAATCTATGAAACAATCCTTGGAAGCAACTTTAGGAACTGATAATGTCGTTATTGATATCCAACAATTGCAAAAAGATGAATTGCTTAATGTAACTTTATTTGCTGAAAATGCTGCTGGCGAAGACTGGGATTTATCAGATAATGTCGGTTGGGGTCCTGATTTTGCCGATCCATCAACCTACCTTGATATTATCAAACCTTCTGTAGGAGAAAGTACTAAAACATATTTAGGATTTGACTCAGGGGAAGATAATGTAGCTGCTAAAAAAGTAGGTCTATATGACTACGAAAAATTGGTTACTGAAGCTGGTGATGAGGCTACAGATGTTGCTAAACGCTATGATAAATACGCTTCAGCCCAAGCTTGGCTGACAGATAGTGCTTTGATTATTCCAACTACATCTCGTACAGGGCGTCCAATCTTGTCTAAGATGGTACCATTTACAATACCATTTGCATTGTCAGGAAATAAAGGTACAAGCGACCCAGTCTTGTATAAATACCTTGAAATTCAAGACAAGGCAGTTACTGCAGATGAATACCAAAAAGCTCAAGAAAAATGGATGAAAGAAAAAGCAGAATCCAATAAAAAAGCGCAAGAAGAACTTGCAAAACATGTGAAATAAAATAAAAAGAGACTGAGTCAAAAGTCCTAAAAATCAGAAAAACGCATAGTATCAGGTGTTGATGTACTGCACCCCAAAAGTTAGACAGAAAAAATCTAACTTTTGGGGTGTTTTTATTATGAAATTAACTCATGATGATAAAGTTCAGATCTATGAACTTAGAAAACAAGGATATAGCTTAGAGAAGCTTTCAAATAAATTTGGGATAAACAATTCTAATATTAGGTACATGATTAAATTGATTGATCGTTACGGAATAGAGTTCGTCAAAAAAGGAAAAAATCGTTACTATTCTCCTGATTTAAAGCAAGAAATGATTAATAAAGTCATACATGAAGGCTGGACTAAAGATA
>NZ_VMLA01000124.1:0-1809 GCF_013276425.1 Streptococcus sp. 3874
AACTTTAGATAGAATTGACAAAAAATTAAAAGAATTGTACTTAAAAAATTGACATTTATAAAAGTTTACTCTATAATTAGGTTACTTAGAGGTTTACCCTCATATTTTTAAACTTTGAGCCTTTGCGCTCCAGGGAAGTAGCTTAATTGTTACTTCCCTTTTTTGAGTTATAAATACTTGAAATAAACAAAAGCACCCCCATATTCGCCAATAGCAACCTCATCCTATAGGTCTATTGTGCGAAATTGATATTTTTTGAAAATTATATTACAATACAGCTATCAGGAGTTTAGCTCCATAAAGTTTAGGTTTGGATTTTAGATCCATAACGTGATGGTAGCCGTATTTGATACGACTACTTTTCTTTTTATCTAGCAACTGTTTCCATTTTGGAAACAACTCAAAAAATCCCCACACTCTCCATCGCCAAACTTTGAGTGTGAGGATTCAACTTTCCACCTAGCAAGCAATGGAAAGGATGATAAAAAAATACAACTATAGTTTATCATAAGTTCTACACCTTTTCAACTATGCGGGCAAGCAATCGAAAAGAAAGGACTTTTTATGATAAAAAAATACCTTACAAAAAAAGGAGAGACTAGATATCTCTTTCAAACATATCTGGGTATAGACCCTGCTACTGGAAAAGAAAAGCGTACAACACGCCGTGGTTTTAAAACCATTAAAGAAGCTAAAGCAGCCGAACGTGACCTTCTCTTAGATGTTGAAGAGAACGGTTTTTCAAACAACGAAGATTTCCAGAACCCTACTTTCGCTGAAGTCGCTGAGTTATGGCTTGATAGCTATAAAAGTACTGTAAAACCAACAACCTATCAGAACGTTAAGAAAAAACTTCGTATTATAATTGACTCATATTTTACAGATATGAAAATTCAGCAGATCAGTGTAGCTTATTGTCAAAAGGTTGCTATCCAGTTAAGTAATCGCTATATCCTATATGCCAATTACTACTCTGTAATCAGCCGTATTTTCAAGTATGCCGTTTCTCTTGACATCATTAAGTTAAATCCCTTGGACAAGATTATCAAGCCTAAAAATAGACCCTTAAAGGGCAAAGAGAACCACTATACAAAACAGGAACTAACGGAGTTTCTTAAAGTTTACAAAGTAAATTGTAAGCCAGTAGACTACACCTTTTTTCACTTGCTCGCTTTTTCTGGATTGAGAACTGGAGAAGCAATTGGCCTCATGTGGTCAGATGTTGACTTTGAAAATAAGTTGTTAAGCATTTCTCGAACAGCTGTCGTTGTTAATAAAAAACAAACTGTTCAGGACCCTAAAACTAAAATGAGTAAGAGAGTGATCACCTTGGATGACACTACTCTGAACGTTTTGAAAATCTGGAAACGTCAGCAAATAAAAGAATATTTTCGGGCTAGTGTGCCTTACAAACATAATTCGAATTATATCTTTACGAATAGTTTCGGAGGATGGATTTCACCTTCAGCTGTGAAAGAGAGACTTAGAAGATTCTTTTGTGAACATAAAGATGTCAAAAAAATCACTCCTCACGGTTTCAGGCACACACACGCTTCTCTCCTCTTTGAAGCTGGTATTACAGCCAAAATTATTTCGGACAGATTAGGTCACAACAATGTTCAAACAACCCTTGATATGTATACCCACATCAATGATAATCAACGTTTTGAAGTCGTTGATCAGCTCATGGATTTCATTCGCTCCAGCTAAAAGTAGAGTCGTATTCAATCTCGTATTCACTTTTGGTTGACATGCTAGAAACCCACTGATTTCAAGGGACTAGGAAGCTGTGAGCAGTTTATACCATAA
>NZ_VMLA01000125.1:0-1129 GCF_013276425.1 Streptococcus sp. 3874
GCTATCAAAACACTTTTAAGAGACTCTCGTACAGCTAAATATCATAAACGCCTTCAAATCGTTCTATTTCGTCTGATGGGCAAATCTTATAAAGAGATTATAGAGCTTTTAGACTGTAATCAAACAACGATTTGGCGAAACGTAAAAAAATATGAGGAGTTCGGACTCGACTCTCTCCTTCAAGAAACACGTGGTGGTCGTAACCATGCATATATGACAGTTGAGGAAGAGAAAGTCTTTCTTGCCCGCCATTTGAAGGCTGCAGAGGCAGGAGAATTTGTTACAATTGATGCCTTATTTCAGGCTTATAAAAAGGAGTTAGGTCGTTCCTACACACGTGATACCTTCTATCAACTCTTGAAGCGCCATGGTTGGCGAAATATTATGCCACGTCCAGAACATCCTAAGAAAGCAGACGCTCAAACCATTGTAGTGTCTAAAAATAAAATCTCAATTCAAGAAGAAAAGAAAGCGATTTAAAACCAGTAGACCTTTTCGTAAGGTTCGCTTGATGTACCAAGATGAGGCTGGTTTCGGT
This sequence comes from Streptococcus sp. 3874, assembly GCF_013276425.1. Lineage (NCBI taxonomy): Bacteria > Bacillati > Bacillota > Bacilli > Lactobacillales > Streptococcaceae > Streptococcus > Streptococcus sp. 3874. The sequence continues at coordinate 539 of NZ_VMLA01000125.1, forward strand.
AGAATCAGTAAACTGGGATCTTGTTGGTCTCCAATGGGAGTAGGTCCACATATCCATAGTCACTATATACGAGAATTTTGCTATTGTTATGGAGCTGTTGATGCCCATACAGGCGAATCATTTTTCTTAATCGCTGGTGGATGTCATACTGAGTGGATGAACGCCTTTTTAGAAGAGCTTTCACAAGCTTATTCAGATGATTATCTTTTACTCGTTATGGACAATGCCATATGGAATAAATCAAGTACCTTAAAGATTCCGACTAATATTGGCTTTACCTTTATTCCTCCATACACACCAGAGATGAACCCCATTGAACAAGTGTGGAAAGAGATTCGTAAACGTGGATTTAAGAATAAAGCCTTTCGAACTTTGGAAGATGTCATGAATCAACTTCAAGATGTTATACAAGGACTGGAGAAGGAGGTGATAACGTCCATCGTTAATCGGAGATGGACTAGAATGCTTTTTGAAAGTAGATGAGTATAACTGGTTGATGAGACTGTGAAAAGAGCATAAAGACCAGCTTGCAAGCTGGTCATACTCTTCGAAAATCTCTTCAAACCACGTCAGCTTCATCTACAACCTCAA
>NZ_VMLA01000126.1:0-7161 GCF_013276425.1 Streptococcus sp. 3874
CCGTGATTGGCTAATATTTGTTCAAGGACATGATAGTAAGCATTCAAGTTCTCTTTTTTATCAAAATAAGCCCCTAGGATATTGCCGGAAGCATCATCAATGGCTAAGTGTAAGTTAGAGGTTTCTGCTCCAAACCAGGCATGAGGGCTAGCCTCCATTTGGATGAGTTCTCCAGCAAATTTCTTTCTGGGTCTACTAGGATGTAGCTTTTTAGTGTCTTCCAGGAAATCTTTAGCGGACGGTAAGATTGGATTGTCTAGGGGATGATTGCGGTTCAGTTTAGCTTGTTTTCTTAGTCTCTTCTTTGTCTTTCTGTGAGACTTGGGAGAGAGGATGTTTTCCTTATAGAGTATTTTTCTAACAGTTGTATCAGAGAACTGAATTCCCTCTTCTTCAGCTAGTAATTCACAGAAATGAAGGACATTTGGTTTATATGTTTCATAGGAGAGGTATTTCTTTAGGACACGTTCTTTGATTTCATCAGGGATTGCATGTTTTGGTTTTTGATTTCTGTTTCCGTGTCTGAAGGCTTCTTTTCCTTTCTGTTGATAGGCTAGTAGCAGACGATTGATTTGTCTTTCAGAAAGATTCAGTTCGACACAGGCTCGATTCTTTGTTTTCTTTCCTTGGTCTATAGCTTTTATCACAAGATATTTTTTCGTTTCATTCATATTCAGTTGGATACTTTTCATACGACTATTTTATCAAATGGGACATTTTCACGTTCGATTTACTAAAGACATTCTCACATTCGAATTACATTCCATCCCTGATAGCGTAAAACAAACTAGTCAGGGTGACTAGTTTGTGGTATAATGAAAGGGACTCAAAAAGAAACAGGAGAAAAATGATGGATTTACTTTTAGCAATTGTATTGATTGTGCTAGCTTTTTTAGGAGGAGCTATTGGAGGAATGTACTTGGTTCGTAAGCAAATCGAAAAGGAATTCGCTGACAACCCACGTTTGAATGCTGAAGCAGTTCGTACTCTTTTGAGTGCAAATGGTCAAAAACCAAGCGAAGCCAAGGTACAACAAGTTTACCACCAAATCATTCGCCAACAAAAGGCAGCCCTTGCTAACAATAAAAAGAAAAAATAGATAAGGAAAAGTCTGGGATGAAAGTTCCAGACTTCTCACTATGTTGGCTAAGGGTTTAGGGATGAGACTTTTTCCTTGCATTCTATTGATATTTGATTATGATTAAGAGAGATAGTTATTGATTAGGCTGTCATTATTCAGTTCATAAGGAACGGTAATCATAATGAACTATCAATCAGAAAAAAGACTAGAAAGAAGACTGTATGGATAATCGCCCAATTGGTTTTTTGGATTCGGGTGTCGGGGGCTTGACCGTTGTGCGCGAGCTCATGCGCCAGCTTCCCCATGAAGAAATCGTCTATATTGGAGATTCGGCACGGGCTCCCTATGGTCCCCGTCCTGCTGAGCAAATTCGTGAATATACTTGGCAGTTGGTCAACTTTCTTTTGACCAAGGATGTCAAAATGATTGTCATTGCTTGTAATACTGCGACTGCGGTCGTCTGGGAAGAAATCAAGGCTCAACTAGATATTCCTGTCCTAGGTGTTATTTTGCCAGGAGCTTCGGCAGCTATCAAGTCCAGTCAAGGTGGGAAAATAGGTGTGATTGGAACGCCCATGACGGTACAATCAGATATCTATCGTCAGAAAATTCATGATCTGGCTCCAGACTTACAGGTGGAGAGTTTGGCCTGTCCCAAGTTTGCCCCCTTGGTCGAGTCTGGCGCCCTGTCAACCAGTGTTACCAAGAAAGTGGTCTATGAAACCCTGCGTCCCTTGGTTGGAAAGGTGGATAGCCTGATTTTGGGTTGTACCCATTATCCATTGCTCAGACCTATTATTCAAAATGTCATGGGACCAAAGGTTCAGCTCATCGATAGTGGAGCAGAGTGCGTACGGGACATCTCAGTCTTACTTAATTATTTTGAAATCAATCGTGGTCGCGATGCTGGACCACTTAATCACCGTTTTTACACAACAGCCAGCAGCCAAAGTTTTGCACAAATTGGTGAAGAATGGCTGGAAAAAGAGATTCATGTGGAGCATGTAGAATTATGACAAATAAAATTTATGAATATAAGGATGAACAGGACTGGTATGTCGGGTCCTATGGTATTTTTGGTGGCGTCCGGACGTTGACGGATGATGACTTGGATTTTCCTCTATTGGAGTTTGCCCAAAGATTTCGAGATGAGGATCGAGGTTTTCCTGTTTCTGTTACTGTTTTACGCTATGGTTCTCTCTACCGTTTATTGTCTTTTGTGGTAGATATCCTCAACCAAGAAATGGGACGAAATGTAGAAGTCATTCAACGTCAGGGGGGGGTTCTCTTAGTTGAAAATGGGCAACTCCTGCATGTAGAATTGCCTAAAGAAGGTGTTGATGTAGAAGCATTCTTTGAGACAAACAAGGTCAGAGAAACCTTATTGATTGCGACTCGTAACGAAGGCAAGACCAAAGAGTTCCGAGCTATCTTTGATAAGTTAGGCTACGATGTGGAAAATCTTAATGACTATCCTGACCTGCCTGAAGTAGCTGAAACAGGCATGACCTTCGAAGAAAATGCCCGTCTCAAGGCAGAAACCATTTCTCAATTAACGGGCAAGATGGTTTTGGCAGATGATTCTGGTCTCAAAGTCGATGTCCTTGGTGGCTTACCAGGCGTCTGGTCAGCTCGTTTCGCAGGTGTGGGAGCAACTGACCGTGAAAATAATGCCAAACTCTTGCACGAATTGGCCATGGTCTTTGAACTCAAGGACCGCTCGGCTCAGTTCCACACAACCCTAGTCGTAGCCAGCCCAAATAAGGAAAGTTTAGTTGTTGAAGCAGACTGGTCAGGTTATATTAACTTTGAACCTAAGGGTGAAAATGGCTTTGGCTATGATCCCCTCTTCCTTGTAGGAGAAACAGGTGAGTCATCAGCTGAATTAACCCTGGAAGAAAAAAATAGTCAATCTCACCGTGCCTTAGCCGTTAAGAAACTTTTGGAGGTATTTCCATCATGGCAAAGCAAACCATCATTGTAATGAGCGATTCCCATGGCGATAGCTTGATTGTGGAAGAAGTCCGTGATCGCTATGTGGGCAAAGTCGATGCCGTTTTTCATAACGGCGATTCTGAACTACGTCCGGATTCTCCACTTTGGGAGGGCATCCGCGTTGTTAAAGGGAACATGGACTTCTACGCCGGCTACCCAGAACGTCTGGTGACTGAGCTTGGTTCGACCAAGATTATCCAAACTCATGGTCACTTGTTTGACATCAATTTCAACTTTCAAAAGTTGGACTACTGGGCTCAGGAGGAAGAGGCCGCTATCTGCCTCTATGGTCACTTGCATGTGCCAAGTGCTTGGTTGGAAGGCAAGATCCTCTTTCTAAATCCAGGTTCTATCAGTCAACCACGAGGTACCATCAGAGAATGTCTCTATGCTCGTGTGGAGATTGATGATAGTTACTTCAAAGTGGACTTTTTGACACGAGATCACGAGGTGTATCCAGGTTTGTCCAAGGAGTTTAGCCGATGATTGCCAAGGAGTTTGAGACTTTCTTGTTGGGGCAGGAGGAAACTTTTTTGACCCCTGCTAAAAATCTAGCTGTGTTGATTGATACCCACAATGCGGATCATGCGACCCTCTTGCTCAGTCAGATGACCTATACCCGTGTTCCTGTTGTGACAGATGAAAAACAGTTTGTTGGGACGATTGGACTCAGAGATATTATGGCTTATCAGATGGAGCATGACTTGAGCCAAGAAATCATGGCGGATACGGATATCGTTCATATGACAAAAACGGACGTAGCGGTTGTTTCGCCTGATTTCACCATTACGGAGGTCTTGCACAAGCTAGTAGATGAGTCCTTCTTACCGGTTGTGGATGCAGAGGGTATTTTCCAAGGGATTATTACGCGCAAGTCCATCCTCAAGGCCGTTAATGCCCTCTTGCATGACTTTAGTAAGGAATATGAGATTCGATGCCAATGAGAGACAGGATTTCAGCCTTTTTAGAGGAAAAGCAGGGCTTGTCTGTCAATTCCAAGCAGTCCTATAAGTATGATTTGGAGCAATTTTTAGACATGGTAGGTGAGCGGATTTCTGAGACCAGTCTCAAGATTTACCAAGCCCAGCTAGCCAATCTAAAAATCAGCGCCCAGAAGCGAAAGATTTCGGCCTGTAACCAATTTCTATACTTTCTCTATCAAAAAGGAGAGGTGGACAGCTTTTACCGCTTGGAATTAGCCAAACAAGCTGAAAAGAAGACGGAAAAGCCAGAGATTCTATACCTAGACTCTTTTTGGCAGGAAAGCGACCATCCAGAGGGACGCTTGCTAGCGCTCTTAATCCTAGAAATGGGGCTCTTGCCCAGTGAGATTTTAGCCATCAAGGTTGCGGACATCAATCTGGATTTTCAGGTGTTGCGAATCAGCAAGGCTTCCCAACAGAGGATTGTCAGCATTCCCACGACCTTGCTTTCGGAGTTGGAACCCTTGATGGGCCAGATATATCTCTTTGAAAGGGGAGGGAAAGCCTATTCTCGTCAGTGGGCCTTTCGTCAGTTAGAAGCTTTTGTCAAGGAGAAAGGTTTCTCAACCTTATCAGCTCAAGTCTTACGTGAACAGTTTATTCTAAGACAAATAGAAAAGCAGGTCGATTTGTACGAAATTGCAAAAAAATTAGGATTAAAAACAGTCCTGACCTTAGAAAAATATAGATAATGGATATTAAATTAAAAGATTTTGAAGGGCCCCTGGACTTGCTCTTGCACCTGGTTTCTAAGTATCAGATGGATATCTACGATGTGCCCATTACGGAAGTTATCGAACAGTATCTAGCCTATGTCTCAACCCTGCAGGCCATGCGTCTGGAAGTGACGGGTGAGTACATGGTTATGGCCAGTCAGCTCATGTTGATTAAGAGCCGCAAGCTCTTGCCAAAGGTAGCGGAAGTGACAGATTTGGAAGATGACCTGGAGCAGGATCTTCTCTCTCAAATTGAAGAATACCGCAAGTTCAAGCTCTTGGGGGAGCACTTGGAAGCCAAACACCAAGAACGGGCCCAGCACTATTCCAAAGCGCCGACAGAGTTGATATACGAAGATGCGGAGCTTGTGCATGACAAGACGACCATTGATCTCTTTTTGGCTTTTTCAAATATCCTAGCCAAGAAAAAAGAGGAGTTTGCACAGAACCACACGACTATCTTGAGGGATGAGTATAAGATTGAGGACATGATGATTATCGTGAAAGAGTCCTTGGCTGGACGAGATCAATTGCGCTTGCAGGATTTGTTTAAGGAAGCCCAGAATCTCCAAGAGGTCATCACCCTCTTTTTGGCAACCCTAGAGTTAATCAAAACCCAGGAGCTAACCCTCGTACAAGAGGAGAGTTTCGGAGATATTTATCTCATGGAAAAGAAGGAAGAAAGTCAAGTGGCCCAAAGCTAGACTTGATAGAGAGGAAAGATGAGTACTTTAGCAAAAATAGAAGCGCTCTTGTTTGTAGCGGGTGAAGATGGGATTAGAGTCCGCCAGTTAGCTGAACTCCTCTCTCTGCCACCGACAGGCATCCAACAGAGTTTAGAAAAATTAGCCCAGAAGTATGAAAAGGCCCCAGATTCCAGTTTGGCTCTAATTGAGACAGGGGGCGCTTATAGATTGGTGACCAAGCCTCAATTTGCAGAGATTTTGAAGGAATACTCTAAGGCACCTATCAACCAGAGTTTATCTCGGGCTGCCCTTGAAACCTTGTCCATCATTGCTTACAAACAGCCCATCACACGGATAGAGATTGATGCCATCCGTGGGGTCAACTCGAGTGGGGCCTTGGCAAAGTTGCAGGCCTTTGACTTGATACGAGAAGACGGGAAAAAAGAAGTGTTGGGTCGCCCCAACCTCTATGTGACTACAGATTATTTCCTAGATTACATGGGAATTAACCATTTGGAAGAATTACCAGTGATTGATGAGCTTGAGATTCAAGCCCAAGAAAGCCAATTATTTGGTGAAAGGATAGAAGAAGATGAGAATCAATAAGTATATTGCCCACGCAGGTGTGGCCAGTAGGAGAAAAGCAGAAGAGCTGATCAAGCAAGGTTTGGTGACGGTTAACGGCCAAGTGGTACGTGAACTAGCAACCACTATCAAGTCAGGCGATAAGGTTGAAGTTGAAGGCCAACCTATCTACAACGAAGAAAAGGTCTATTATCTGCTTAACAAACCACGCGGTGTCATTTCCAGTGTGATAGATGACAAGGGCCGCAAGACGGTTGTCGACCTCTTGCCCAATGTCAAAGAGCGCATCTACCCTGTAGGTCGTTTGGACTGGGATACATCAGGAGTTTTGATTTTGACTAATGATGGGGATTTTACGGATGAGATGATTCACCCTCGTAATGAGATTGACAAGGTTTATGTCGCGCGTGTTAAAGGTGTGGCCAATAAGGATAATCTCCGCCCCTTGACCCGTGGACTTGAGATTGATGGTAAGAAAACCAAACCGGCTGTCTATGAGATTCTCAAAGTGGACCCAGTCAAAAACCGCTCTGTGGTGCAGTTGACTATCCATGAAGGGCGTAACCACCAGGTTAAAAAGATGTTTGAAGCTGTCGGTCTCCAAGTAGATAAGTTGTCACGGACCCGTTTTGGACATCTAGACTTGACAGGACTTCGTCCAGGAGAATCCCGTCGTCTTAATAAAAAAGAAATCAGCCAACTACACACCATGGCTGTAACCAAGAAATAATGAAACGAATTTTAATAGCGCCTGTGCGCTTTTACCAACGGTTTATCTCACCAGCCTTTCCACCCTCTTGTCGCTTTGAGCCGACTTGTTCCAACTACATGATTCAGGCTATTGAAAAACATGGCTTCAAGGGTGTTTTGATGGGCTTGGCTCGGATTTTACGTTGCCATCCCTGGTCGAAAACAGGTAAGGACTCCGTCCCAGACCACTTTTCCCTCAAACGGAATCAAGAAGGGGAATGAGGTGAGGTAAATAGATTTCAAAATGATAAAAACGCATCCTATCAGGTTTGAGTGAACTTGATAGGATGCGTTTTAGAATGTCAAAATTTTATACTCTTCGAAAATCTCTTCAAACCACGTCAGCTTCTATCTGCAACCTCAAA
>NZ_VMLA01000127.1:0-645 GCF_013276425.1 Streptococcus sp. 3874
GGATGGGTTTGTGGAGGGATATACTTGCGTCTTTCTTTTTTTGTTCTGGTTCTGATTCAAAGTTTTTCGAATAGAGTTCATGAACTAGTAGCTCCTTTGTGTGACAGATCTTGTCAGCGATATTGAGGTAGATGTCACCGTCAACTTCTTTTATAACGAATGCTTTCGTCTTTCTGCTGAAGTAGACTTCTTTTCCTTGTTCAACAGGGATATAGCAACGATTTTGGAATCGGATATGGTGTCTACGATCCACGACTCTCTCCGCCAGTCTAGCTAGAATGAGATTTCGTTCAGAGGGCTTAGGAGCCACCTCGAAGACAGAGAGTTTTGTCTTGTTTCCAAACTGTTCATTAAAGGTTTGAATGTAGGAAAGAAGGAAAGTATTGGCTTCTTCCAAGGTATGAATATTGTTTCGTTCCAGTTCAATAGGCAGGCGAGATTGTAGTGCCTGATTGAGTCTTTCGACTCTCCCTTTAGCTTGAGGGATAGCGGTTGTCTCAAGGAGAATCCCCAGTTGGTGACAGGCGTATCCAAACTGTGTATGGGTATCGTCCTCCATTTTCTTAGAGTTGGAGGCTTGATAGGTAAAGACCGTTCTCTTATCTGTTTTAATTTGAAGGGGAATGCCGTGATTGGCTAATATTT
>NZ_VMLA01000128.1:0-1510 GCF_013276425.1 Streptococcus sp. 3874
CCAATGTCATTAAGTTAGTGATCTAACTACTTGAATAGGAGATACGATTGAGGTCATCGAAGTGATTTTCTATCGCATCTTCTGTTTTTTTGCATGACAAATAAAGGTTTTTTCATCCTATTTTTTGAGATTTATGTTACTCTATAGATGAAATCAACTACCGATTGAGCCTTTATCTTTCTTGGATATTTTCGATTCGATCGAATAATAGATAACTGTTTCTTGAGGTAGTTTTTCAACTGGAGGGAAGAAAGGGAACCGTTTAAAAATAAACGGCAGGCATAAGCCGCATCTGAGAAACACACTTTATATCTTTGATTTTTGTGACTACTGTTGATGGCAATTTGCGAGGTTACCCAACGACAAAAGTTAAAATTTGTAAAACGAGCAAAGATTTCTTGGAGAATCCCTTCCTTCTTTTTTGCATGAAAATTGACCAAGCCAACACTGTATTTCAGGTCACGAAAACTAGTCTCTATGCCCCATCTACTGGCGTAGAGATTTTTTAATTCTTGGACTGAATAGTCTGTATTTGTCACTAAAGTTTCGTATTTTCCTTCTTCCACTTCTAAACGCACCATACGAAAAGGAAGCTCATAGAGTGCTACAGGAACCTGTTTTTGACTTGTTTCTGGAAGAAAATCAAAAGTAGAATTGTGTGGAATAAAATGATAGTCATTGGGGAAATCACGATAAAGTTTTTTGAGCTGATTGGTTTGCTTTCGTGATAATACTAGAGAAAATGTTTGATCAAAACACTCTGTATTTGGCAAGTTGAAGGAGGAATGCATGGATTGTTTTCCGTCTCGAATACGGATGATATAAAGCCAACCTTTTTCTTGAAAATGAGCCATGAGATTGTAACTTTCATAGCCTCTATCCATGATAACAAGAGCTTTCTCGAAAGGGAGAAGCCTCCATCATCTGAATCAGAGCTAAGCGCTCATGTTGCGTATGTTTGTCTTGAATAGAGACATCTCTATACACTCCAGTCGTCAAGTCGTATAGGGCATTTATGTGTATGAGATTATAGGATTTAACATCCTTTTTGGTTTGGATAAAGGTTTCTGTATCCAAGGGATTTCGAGGAATACAGATATCGCTCCCATCTGCAGCGAATATTGGAAAATCAGTATTAAGTGGAATAGGTTCTGTAAATTCTTTAAATAGGGCATAGAAAGCCTCAGGTTTTATCTGATAGCGTCTTTGAACAAAGGCTGAATTTGAAACTGTCAGTCTGGCATCTAGTAATTCTTTTGACAGTGATTTCCCTCCCATTCCCAGAATGGTACGAATCATAGTTTCTAGTGATAAACTTCTTTTACGAGTAAAGGCCTGTTCATCTTGTTTGACGAACTCAACTTTTTGACCAATGATACTCTGAATGCTCTTATCCAAGTGGGCTTTTATCTGTTTTATCATGGGAAATACCTCCTTAATTATAGTTTATCACATAAAAAAGAAACCCAAATACAGAATTGTATTTGAATTTCTTAACTTAATGACATTG
>NZ_VMLA01000129.1:0-3478 GCF_013276425.1 Streptococcus sp. 3874
CACTCAAATAATACCATTGGTTACCATCTCTGACCCAACCAGTTGCCATTGAGCCGTTAGCATTGAGATAGTACCACACACCACTGGATTCAACCCAGCCAGTAGACATTGCTCCACTCTCACTCAAATAATACCATTGATTACCATCTCTGACCCAACCAGTTGCCATCGCACCAGTAGAACTCAAGTAGTACCATTTATCCGCTTCCTGATGCCAGCCTTTCACCACTTCACCAGCAGATGTATAAAAATACCACGCACCATTTTCTTGCTTCCAACCAGTCGTTATTGGAACTTTAGTCTCAGTTTTAATAACATCTCCTACATAAGATTGGAGGTAACGAGGAGCAAAAGAAGTAAGAGGAGAGTTTGCTACCATTCTATCTGAAGACCCCAAAGATAATTTATCCTTCTCTGACTTCCTTTCTGTCATCTCCTCAGATACATTTTCTCTTACTGTATTCATGGTCTCGACAGGATTTTCTTTCGCATCTTCAGGAATTCTACTGCCAGCTAGTGTAACTGGTAAATCATGCATACTGTCAATTCTACCGGCCAGTAGACCTGTAATTTCTTGACCTGCATCTTCTTTATTAAAGGTGAAAAGTAGAGTTTTTTGATCTGCTTGGGTCAAGAAGGTAGCTTTGTGTCCATTCGCTAAAGTCAAAGTCGGAATAGAATTTACTAGTACCTCAGAATCAAATTGCATAGCTAAGATACCTTGTTCTGCATCCTCTTCTTCTGTTTCCAATTTACGAACGTCCCTGATAGTTACACTCGTTGGATATACCGGATCTTTTGTTAAAAAGTCCCAATTAAATTTTCTAAATGATAGGGTATAGTCATTTTGTCCTTTTTCAGTGTGTTCATACAAGATACCATACTCCCCATTTCCTAATTCTTGGAGCGAATTATAGGCAAACTCTCCTTTTTGAATTGGTCTATGATGTAACCAAGTCAAGTCTCCGTTGTCCTCTACACGAGCCAAATGAGCCATTCCATTCGTCCGTTTAGGTCCTCCTGAATTGGTTAAAATGATGTATTCTTTTCCTTCGTGCATGGTGTGAATAGCAGCCATTTGGACATAAACATCTTTAACCTGATTGTATCTCTTGATTTCCTTGTCCCAAGTTTGCCCACCATCTTTACTTGTGGCAACCTGTAAATCACCCGTTAATCCTCTCATAAAGAGTTTCACATCACCATTATTTAACTGTACAGCAACTGACTCTGTATTTTGGGCAGGACTATTATTCATAGTTGAGGAATGAATTTTCCTTCCGCCTACTGTCCTATCATCATTGACAGCAGCTCCAGCCTGCCATGTTTCTCCATGATCATCTGAATAAATCAAACGAGAAGACTGGGATCCGCTTAGATGGGAGATAGCATTGGTGGTATAAGTAGGAACTAAGATACGACCCTTGTGCTCTCCTGTTCTAAGCACAATTCCTGTACCTGGACCTGTTCCTAAAAATTTCATCCAATCTTGGCGAATTGATGGTGTAATATCTCTTGGTTGCGACCATGTTTTCCCATCATCATCACTATAAGAAAGCCACAAATAGCTCGTATAGGCTACACGAAATGGATTTTTAGCAGATGGAGCAAAGTAGATATTCCCAAGAAGCTCTTCTCCTTTATAGAGGTCACCCTTATCTCTGTAGGCTTCTTCTTTTGGATCCACTACAACGCGATAATCTGTTTTTTGATTATTTGCATCATATACTTCTCCGTTTTCTCGGACAGTATATGCTTGATTTTCCCCTTGTTTATATAGTAATTGATAGTGCTTATCTCCAACTTGTTGATAAGCTTTTTGAGGTTTGTTTGGCATTCCAAAGACAGCTCGACCTTCTGGAAACATATCGTAGATTGAAAAAATTCTCTTTGTGGTAGGATCTTGAACCAAGACCATATCGATATTAAGTGGAGATGGTGCCTGCGGATCTTTTGCTTCTGGATTGTCTCGCAAGTTGGTCAAGGTTAAGGTTGACTGCCAAGTAGTTCCCCCATCCTCACTTCTCCTAACGACCATAGCAATATCTCCCCAATCAGAATGGTGGAGACGACGCTGATCTGCCCCTGCCAGTAATGTTCCTTTATCCGTACGTAGCAAAGCTGGAATCCGATAACTCTTAATTCCTTCACTATTTGGCTTACCATTGACACCGCTCATAAACAACTCTTGCTTCTCTGTCAAGACTGCCCCTTCAGGAAGTGACGGCTCAATATCTGTCACATCAAATAACTGGCTACGTTTTTTGACTTCCTCTGGAGTTAGAGCACGATTGTATACAGTCAGATTACGAATAGAGAGATTTGAGCCCCACTTCAGTTCTCCTGCTCTATTAGTTGCACCTAACTGAAGTTTATCCACATCTGGCATGTCTGCCAGGAATTTCCCTGACTTTTTATTCGTACGAGATAATACACCATTCACATAAAGACGAACCTGACCATTTGGACTATCCTTTCTTGGTCTTTCAACAGTAAAAGTAACCGAATTATACTTGCCTGGTCTAATCTTCAAAGGCGCATCTGTATAACTTCCATAAAATTGGCTACCATCAGCTCCACGTCCCTCTATCAAAGCTGTCCCATTATTGATTGCCATTGTAAAGTACTCATTTACTTTAGTTGTACTGGAAGCAGAAAAGAGATTGTAAAAACTAGGACCATCAGCAGCCGGTTTGAACTCCACATGAACAGTTGCATTTTGGAGTCCCTTTACTTTCTCTAATTCATCAGACAAGTCTACTCTTTTTCCATTTGAATCATTCGTCTCTAAGTCATCTTTTTCTATCACTGTTTCGACATTTTCCAAATCTCGTGCATAGTAATCTCTTGGAATTTTTTCTTCTTGCTTATCTTCCCTTTCTTGTTCTTGCTCATTGCCAGAAAGTTCAGTCTCTGAAACAGACTCTACATGCTCTGCAGGAAGAGTTATATTTTCTCCTTCCTCAGAAGGCTGGCTCTTTTCTGTATCAGTTAGGGTTGAGCTCCCCCCCGAAAGTTGAGTTTCATTTGCCAGAGGTTGCTCACTCGCCCCTTCTTGAGCTAAAACAGGAGACGTTCCAAACACCACTGCTCCCACAATCATAGAAACCGCTCCTACCGATAGTTTCCTAATGCTATAACGACACTTACGTTCTTGAACATTCCGATTCATACTGTTCCTCTCTATATCTATATCCCGATTTCTGAAATAAGACATTTACTCCAGAAAATGCACTTAGTTTGTCTTTTCTTAACTTTCTTTTACTACAGTTCATTTAAATGACAAAAATGAACTAAACAAACTATCTCAAATTGGTGCCAAATTTCCCCTCTCCTTTCTCCGATCAGACTCCTACCAATCTAGTTTATCTACCAGGACACCGCTGCAATTAAACTAAAATATCTCTTTATAAGCAAATGATGGACATCAGCTTATGCTATTTACACCATACTTCCTGCTCAATCCTTATCGAACACT
>NZ_VMLA01000013.1:0-53706 GCF_013276425.1 Streptococcus sp. 3874
TTCTCTTTCTAGCGACAGACCTCAAACAGTCTCTCCCCAGACTGTTTGAGTATTCACCCCTTCGCTCCACTTCCATTACAGAAGTTTCCTCACTACTATGGGTTCGGCTGACTTCTCATGATTCCTTGTTACTACGCTTTCAGAGCTCATGAGACCTCACGGGATAAGTCCTACATCTTTCCTCGTTTATACAAGATATGAGGACGTTAAAAGGTTAGAGTGAAAATAGGAAATCTGACGCAGAGTCTTTAGACTCTAGAAAGATTTATCTTTTTCACACAAACCTTAGTCCGAATTCAATTACTCTCGTGATTTACGCATATAGGTTACGACCACCTTTTTGGACTTTAAGGTTTCGCGCCCCCCTATCCGCTATATACGCCTTACTATCACCTTCCTGTTCGTAGAGCCACGATTTCGCTATCCCTTCCTCTGACGATTCTTATTTCCAGTGTCAGACTTAAAACGGTCTATCCCCAGACCGTTTTAATCCGCTACCTCACGATAGTCAGGCTTGGGAATCGCTATTGGGTTCACCGGTAGCAGGTGCCCACCGAGGACTTACACCTCAGATGCACGACATGCCCGTCGTACCAGAAAAGAGCAGGAAAAATTTCCTACTCCAATTTTCTACACTCGTTCTCCATCACTGTTTACTCTGTAGCCATCCACCGTCGTATTAACAGCTAGGGCACCTGAAGAGTAAGAATAATACCACTTACCAGAAACTTGATACCAACCTGTTTTCATTGCCCCTGAACTATCCAGATAATACCACGAGCCATTTTCCTTTAACCATCCTGTCTGCATTTCACCAGATAATTTCAAATAATACCAGCTAGAACCGTCTTTCAGCCAGCCTGTTGATTTAGAACCATTTGATTTGAAATGATACCAACTACCATTTATTTTCTTCCAACCGACAGTTGGACTACTATTGGATCTATAGCTAGAGCTATTTCCTGATTGATTCTGATAATTTTGTGAAGAAGTCACTCCCTCTAGCTGTATATAGCGACGACTTCCGTTATAAGCCGTATAACTCAACCACTTGTAGCCATCTTTTTCGAGAATTTGATCATAATGAACCTTCTCCCCAGGATAATAGTAATCAATCACAGTTGCGCTAGCTAGAGGTTGATTTTTGATAGCTGACTTAGTCTTAAAATAATGTGTGCCCCCTGTTGAAGCTAAGGATTGACTAGTCCCAACACTGCCACCAGCCAAATCTTTAAAATGAATAAATCCTGTCATCGTATTTGCTTTTATACTTCGTTTATTATAGGCTTCTGTATAACCATAGTTATATTCCTCGATCTCAATCTGATCTCCCATTACATTTGACACCCAGGCAACATGCCCATAAGTTCCTGCAGTAGACCAAGCAATGGAGCCAATCGTCGGTGTATTATCTACACGATAGCCTTCACGACGAGCACGATGCCCCCATTCATTCGCATTTCCATAAGCCCTTGGAATCTCAAAACCATTGACATTACTCAAACGAAAGGCTGCGAAAGAAGTACACTGACGAGAATACATGCGCCACTGATCAATCTCCTGGCTCCCATTTTTATAATAAGCAGGATAATCATCTCCACGCGCAATCGATCCATTCCCTCCAGAGTAGGCATAGACACTATCACCCGCTGCTAGCATCAATCCTACTACTAAAAAAGAAACAAGCTTTTTAACTGACATCTTCAAGTAATAACTTGTCCCTCTTGCTATAAACGGTAAAATTTTCATTCTTCCTCCTTGAAAAATAATATAAATCGAAGATTGCCTTCACTTAAACTATTCGGAGAAAAAAGAAAAAGTGAGAAAATTTCTCACTTTAGTCCAGATAATGAATCAAATTCTTTTCTGTAAGGATATCTGAGTAGGTAAAGGATTCAACGTAAACATTAGCTTGTTTATCTCCTTCAACGTTCCCAAATTCCACAATAAATAGGGATGGATAAACTTCAATTAACTTACCCAATCTATTTTTTTGGCGCTTGCGTCCATTTTCCAAAGTCATTTCAATTACATGACCCTCATGAGCCTTGATTTCCTCTTTGATTTTTTTCATCTTGGCTACATCTGTAAATGCATCTGACATCTTATGCCTCCCTCTTTGAGATACTTGAAAATTTATTGTATTCTTTTTGGAAAATCAATTCCACAGTTCCACGAGCTCCACTACGGTTTTTCTCGATAATAACTTCCACCTTATTATTTGGTATGCCTTCCTCTTCTTCACCACCACGCTCATAGTAATCGTCGCGATAAAGAAAGGCTACGATATCAGCGTCCTGCTCGATAGACCCAGATTCACGAATATCAGACAAGACTGGTCTTTTATCCTGACGTTGTTCTACACCACGAGACAACTGACTCAGAGCGATTACGGGAACTTTCAGTTCCTTGGCTAAGATCTTCAACTGACGTGAAATTTCTGAAACTTCTTGTTGACGATTTTCCCGACCAGTTCCCGTGATAAGCTGCAAATAATCTATCAAAATCAAACCAAGATTGCCCGTTTCTTGAGCCAATTTACGAGAACGAGAACGAATTTCTGTGATTCGAATCCCTGGCGTATCATCGATATAGATACTCGCGTTGGCTAGATTCCCTTGAGCAATGGTATATTTTTGCCACTCCTCATCAGTCAATTGACCCGTACGGATAGAATGAGATTCCACCAAACCTTCTGCCGCTAACATACGATCGACTAGACTTTCTGCACCCATTTCGAGCGAAAAGATAGCAACCGTTTTGTCCAACTTAGTCCCAATGTTCTGAGCGATATTCAAGGCAAAGGCTGTCTTACCAACCGCCGGACGAGCTGCTAAGATAATCAACTCCTCTTCATGCAGACCAGTCGTCATATGATCTAAATCACGATAGCCTGTCGCAATACCTGTAATATCGGTCGTTTGTTGCGAGCGAGCTTCCAGATTTCCAAAGTTGACATTCAACACATCTCGAATGTTCTTAAACCCGCTTCGATTAGCATTTTCACTGACATCAATCAGGCCTTTTTCTGCCTGAGCAATGATTTCATCAGCTGGTTGCGACGCTTCGTAAGCTTGATTGACAGACTCTGTCAACTTGGCGATTAATCGCCGTAACATAGCCTTTTCTGCAACGATTTTAGCATAATACTCCGCATTAGCAGAAGTTGGCACAGAATTGACAATCTCAACCAAGTAAGACAAGCCACCAATATTCTGCAAATCGCCTTGATTATCAAGAATGGTACGAACCGTTGTTGCATCTATGGCATCGCCACGATCGGATAAATCGACCATAGCTTGGAAAATCAAACGATGGGCATACTTAAAAAAGTCCCGAGACTCAATATATTCTCGCACAAAAACAAGCTTACTCTCATCAATAAAGATAGCCCCCAAAACGGATTGTTCAGCTAAGATATCTTGAGGTTGTACTCGTAACTCTTCTACTTCTGCCATCAGATTTCCCTTCCTTTTACAATCTTGTCAAGAAGGTGTAAACTTATCCTTCTTTCACACGAAGATTGATTACACTTGTGATATCTTGATAGATTTTCACTGGCACATCAATCAAACCAACTGCTCGAATCGGAGCTTGTACTTGAATATGACGTTTATCAATCTTAATTCCAAATTGCTTTTGCAATTCTTCTGCAATCTTCTTATTGGTAATAGAACCAAAGGTACGACCATCTGGACCAACTTTTTCAACAAATTCTACAACTGTTTCTTCTGCTTCAAGCTGGGCTTTAATTGCTTTTGCTTCTGCAATCATCTCAGCGTGAGCTTTCTCTTCAGATTTTTGTTTACCACGAAGTTCACCTACAGCTTGAGCAGTCGCTTCTTTTGCTAGGTTCTTTTTGATAAGAAAGTTTTGCGCATACCCTGTTGGTACTTCCTTAATTTCGCCTTTTTTACCTTTTCCTTTAACATCTGCTAAAAAGATTACTTTCATTCTTCTTTCTCCTTTTCCTTTATTTCATTTAATACAATTTCTGTCAGTTTTTCACCTGCTTCTGACAAGGTTAAATCTTTAATTTGAGCTGCTGCCAAATTAAAGTGACCTCCACCGCCTAACTCTTCCATAATCCGTTGCACATTCAGTTTACTACGACTCCGAGCTGAGATGGATATAAAGCCTTGTGTATTTTTCGCAAGAACAAAACTCGCTTCAATACCTGACATAGCTAACATGGCATCTGCTGCCTTACTAATAACAACTGTATCATAGCATTTCGTGTCCTTAGCCTCTGCTATTAGTACATCTGAACCTAATTTACGCCCCTGTAAAATCAGTTCATTGACCTCACGATATTCTTCAAAATCTGTCGCAGCGATTTCTTGGATAGCAACACTATCACTTCCGCGCGTTCTGAGATAGCTAGCAACATCAAATGTCCGACTAGTCACTCGTGAGGTGAAATTTTTAGTATCCAACATCATACCAGCCATCAAGACACTTGCTTGCATACGACTCAAACGATTTTTCTTAGAATTTTGGAACTGAATCAATTCCGTTACCAACTCACTGGCACTACTTGCACCACTTTCGATATAAGTGATAACTGCATTATCTGGAAAATCCTGATCCCTTCTGTGGTGGTCAATAACAATAGTTTGGGTAAATAAATCATAAAATTCTTTTGATAATGTTAAGGCTGTCTTTGAATGGTCTACAAGAATCAACAAAGAACGATTGGTCACCATCCCCATTGCATCCTTAACAGACAACAACTTCGTAACTCCTTCTTTTTCTAAGAATGAAACAGCTCGTTCAATATCTGGAGACATTTGTTCTTCGTCATAAAGAGCATAGCTATTTTCAATCACATTGCTGGCGAACAACTGCATACCTACAGCAGAGCCCAAAGCATCCATATCTAAATTTCTATGCCCAACTACAAACACTTGATCCACACTACGAATCTTATCAGATATGGCTGTCATCATTGATCGAGTACGGGTACGAGTGCGCTTGATGGACGCAGCCGACCCACCGCCAAAGTAGACTGGATTTTTCGTTTCATCATTCTCCTTGACAACCACCTGGTCGCCACCACGTACTTCAGCCAAGTTCAAGTTGAGCAAAGCAACTTTCCCTATTTCATCATGATTTCCATCGCCATAAGAAAATCCCATACTTAAGGTCAAGGGCAACTGCCTCTGTTTCGACTCTTCTCTGAAAGCATCAATAACAGAAAATTTATCATTCATCAAGCCCTCAAGCACCGTATAGTCAGTAAATAGATAAAATCGATCCATACTTACCCGACGAGAAAACATCATGTATTTTTCTGAAAACTCTGATATAAAATTAGCTACAAAACTATTGATTTGACTAATATCTGACTCAGAAGTTGCATCCTCCAAATCATCATAATTATCCACAGACACAACTCCAATCACTGGTCGACTCGTTACTAATTCATCTGTTATGGCTTGCTCCCTGGATACATCTACAAAATACAAAACACCGGAAGAAGAATCCATATGAACAGCATAACGCTTCTCACCCAGCTTAGCATAAGTAGACGGATTTCCTACTGAAGCCTTGATAATCGTTTGAACAGCTTCTAAATCAAAATCGCCATCTTCCTTGGTCAAAATCAATTCAGCATAGGGATTAAACCACTCAACCTCTCCAGAAGATAAATTCAATTTCATAACACCTACAGGCATCTGTTCCAATAGAGATGTCAAACTTTCTTCCGCTTGGTGGTTTACATACTGTATCTGTTCTACATCACTCCTTGTATAATGCACTCTCAGTTTCTTAAATAAAAAAACATAGCCTCCTACAAAAAGAAACAAAATGAAAACCGTCAACAGATTATTATTAACAAAAATAATGAAAGTGGATAAGACTCCAAACGCAATCAATCCTACTAGAATAGGAAAAATTGGACTTACATAAAATTTTTTCATTCAAAACCTCTTGGCACCCATTATACCATAATACCCCTCAAAAAGCGACTTTTTAAAAGTGTAATCAGTAATTCTATCAATTATAAGAAAAAGGTAGTTTACAATTCAGTAAACCTACCTTTACACATATTGAAATTAAGATTCTTTAACCTCTAACAAACCAATTTCGCCATCCTCACGACGATAAATCACATTGGTTGTCTGATCTTCAACATCCACATAGATAAAGAAATCATGCCCCAATAAATCCATTTGTAGAATTGCTTCTTCCAAATCCATTGGTTTTAAATCAATTTGTTTTGAACGAACAACTTTAGACTGGACAACATTTGAATCTTCCACCAAAGCATCTGTAAATAATTGACCAGTTGCTACCTTATTTTTATTTTTACGCTCGATTTTTGTTTTATTTTTACGAATCTGACGTTCAATTTTATCAGTTACAAGGTCAATTGAACCATACATATCTTGAGATACATCTTCTGCACGAAGAGTAATAGAGCCAAGCGGAATCGTTACTTCTACTTTAGCAGTTTTTTCACGATACACCTTCAAGTTAACTCGAGCATCCAACTCTTGTTCAGCTTGAAAATACTTTTCGATCTTTTCGAGTTTAGAAACTACATAATCACGAATTGCTTCTGTTACTTCTAGGTTTTCACCACGTATACTATATTTAATCATATGAGTACCTTCTTTCTAAACATTTTTGTTTTTATGATTTTATTATAACGCTTTCATTCTATTTTTGCAAATTTTTTCCTCATCTTACAAGGGAAAATGTTTTTACATCCTTAGCACCAGCTTCTTCCAACAGTTTCTTGACACGATTTATAGTTGCTCCTGTAGTATAGATATCATCTATAAGTAGGATTTTTTTAGGAATAGTGACTCCACTTTTTATAAAGAAAGGAAGTTCTGTCCCCAAGCGTTCTGAACGATTTTTAGAAGAACTGGCTCTCTCTTCTCTTTTCCCTAGTAAATCCAGATACGAAAAACCTGCTGCCTCTACCAAGCCCTCAACCTGATTAAATCCTCTGTTAACATATCTATCAGGACTTAGGGGAATGACTACAAATTGATACTCTTTGTACTTTTTTAACTCCTCACTTAAAACTGAAGCAAACACTTTTCTTAAAAGGAAGTCTCCATCAAACTTATACCGACTGAAAAAATCCTTCATAGCTTGATTGTAAGTAAAAATCGCTCTATGACTGACTTCAACTCCTTCTTTACACCAAAATTGACAACCTTGACACTTTGTTGACAATCCTATTTTCATACAGTTTGGACAGTGCTCTTCTCCAATCCTCTCAAAAGTAGAATCACAATCTAAACAAAGACAGGAGGCATCATTCTTCAGAAGTAAGAGACTACTAAAAGTTAAAACAGTCTTCATAGTCTGCTCACATAACAAGCACTTCATAGACCAGCCTCCTTATTCATCATCTGAATTTCCTTAATCGCCTTCTTAATTGAAGCATTTAACCCATCATGGAAGAAAAGCAAATCTCCTGTCGGTCTATCCATACTTCGTCCAACTCGTCCACCAATTTGAATCAAACTAGACTTGGTAAACAAACGATGATTGGCCTCTACTACGAAAACATCCACACAAGGGAATGTAACTCCACGCTCCAAGATTGTCGTACTGATAAGTATTGTCAGCTCCCCATCTCGAAAAGCTTGTACTTGCTCTAATCGATCCTCTGTTACAGAAGATACAAAGCCAATTTTCTCATTTGGAAATTGCTCCTGTAAGATTTCTTTTAACTGCTCCCCTTTCTTAATTTCTGAAGCAAAAATAAGTAACGGATAACCTGTCTTTCTCTGCTTATCAATATAGGACTTTAACTTTGGCGACAAACACTTCTTATCTAAGTAGCGATTAAAATCCGATAACCAAATTGGTTTTGGAATAATCAACGGATTTCCATGAAACCGTCTCGGTAAGCTCAATCTTTTTAGTTCTCCTAAACGGACTTTCCTATCTAACTCATCTGTCGAAGTCGCTGTTAAAAAGATTCTCAATCCATTCTCCTTTACACTATTCTTGACAGCATGGTAAAGCGTGGGATTGTCAACATAAGGAAAGGCATCTACTTCATCCACTATCAGCAAATCAAAAGCTTGATAAAACTTCAATAACTGATGGGTCGTCGCAACAACTAGTGGTGTTCGAAAATACGGCTCTGATTCTCCGTGTAGTAAAGATATCTCGCAAGCAAAATCATCTTGCAGGCGCTTGTATAGCTCCAAACAAACATCTATGCGAGGACTGGCCAAACATACTGCACCACCTTCATCAATCACTTTGGCCACTACTTGATAAATCATTTCTGTCTTTCCAGCTCCTGTTACAGCGTGAACCAAGGTTGGCTCCTGCTTGTCTACTGCTCGAATCAGTCCCTGTGATACCTTCTCTTGAAAAGGAGTTAATTGACCACTCCATTTAAGAACATCTTGCTTCGGAAAATCCTCCTGCGGAAAATAGTATAAAGCTTGATCACTCCTGACTCGCTTCATCAGTAAACACTCCCTACAATAGTAAGCACCGATGGGCAAATACCATTCATCTAAAATAGCACTATCACAACGTTGACAGAAAAGTTTCCCTTTCTCCTTTCTCATTGCTGGAAGTTTCTCCGCCAACTGACGTTCCTCTTTAGTTAATTCATTCTCAGTAAACAAACGACCGAGATAATTTGGATTTACTTTCATACTTCTTTATTCGTAAAAACCTAGCGCTTTAGATGATTTTTTAGTACAATTAAATCATGGAATTTAGAACAATTAAAGAGGACGGTCAAGTCCAAGAAGAAATCAAAAAATCTCGCTTTATCTGCCATGCCAAGCGTGTTTATAGCGAAGAAGAGGCTCGTGACTTCATTACTGCCATCAAAAAAGAACACTACAAAGCGACACATAACTGCTCTGCCTTTATTATTGGAGAACGTAGTGAAATTAAACGTACAAGTGATGATGGTGAGCCTAGTGGTACTGCTGGTGTTCCCATGCTTGGGGTACTAGAAAATCACAATCTCACCAATGTCTGTGTGGTTGTGACACGCTACTTTGGTGGTATTAAACTAGGCGCTGGAGGACTAATTCGTGCTTACGCCGGCAGTGTCGCCTTAGCTGTCAAAGAAATTGGCATCATTGAAATAAAGGAACAGGCGGGCATTGCTATTCAAATGTCTTATGCTCAGTACCAAGAGTACAGTAACTTTCTTAAAGAACATAATCTCATGGAGCTGGATACAAACTTTACAGATCAAGTCGATACGATGATTTATGTTGATAAAGAAGAAAAAGAAACTATTAAAGCTGCACTGGTAGAATTTTTTAATGGAAAAGTCACTTTAACTGATCAAGGTTTACGCGAAGTTGAGGTTCCTGTAAACCTAGTGTAAACAATAGATAATACAGTGTTTCACTGATATTTCCACCGCTACTTTAATTAGCAAAATAAAAAGATGCGTACCAAAATATACTAGAAAATGAAGCAATTCAAACGAAACCTGATATCGTTTTCCTTTACACCTATTTACTAGAATTAGCTGAACACAATCGCTTAAAAATTAATGGCTTAGACCTGTGATATAAAAAAATCCTATCACTTCGATAGGATTTCTATATTTTACAAATGGTATAGATAGCGTTATACTAGAAATATCTTATACAAAGAGGTATTCATATGTCTATTTATAACAACATTACTGAACTAGTCGGTCAAACACCGATTGTTAGACTCAACAACATTGTGCCAGAAGGTGCTGCAGATGTCTATGTAAAACTTGAAGCATTTAATCCTGGTTCATCTGTAAAAGACCGTATTGCCCTTAGCATGATTGAAAAAGCTGAACAAGATGGTATTCTGAAACCTGGTTCTACTATTGTTGAAGCAACAAGTGGAAACACTGGTATTGGACTTTCATGGGTAGGGGCTGCTAAAGGGTATAAAGTTGTCATCGTTATGCCTGAAACTATGAGTGTAGAACGCCGTAAGATTATCCAAGCCTATGGTGCTGAACTCGTCCTTACGCCTGGTAGCGAAGGAATGAAGGGTGCTATTGCTAAGGCTCAAGAAATCGCTGCTGAACGTGATGGCTTCCTTCCTCTTCAATTTGACAATCCAGCTAATCCAGAAGTACACGAAAGAACAACAGGAGCTGAAATACTAGCTGCTTTCGGTAAAGATGGACTAGATGCCTTTGTTGCTGGAGTGGGTACCGGTGGAACGATTTCTGGTGTTTCTCATGCACTCAAATCAGCAAATTCAAACATTCAAGTTTATGCAGTGGAAGCTGATGAATCTGCTATTCTATCTGGTGAAAAACCTGGTCCTCACAAAATTCAAGGTATCTCAGCTGGATTTATTCCTGATACACTTGATACTAAAGCCTATGATGGTATCGTTCGTGTAACATCAGATGATGCTCTTGCACTCGGACGTGAAATTGGTGGAAAAGAAGGCTTCCTTGTAGGGATTTCCTCAGCTGCAGCTATCTACGGAGCCATCGAGATTGCCAAAAAATTAGGTACAGGTAAAAAAATCCTTGCTCTAGCACCAGATAACGGTGAACGTTATCTCTCTACAGCACTCTATGAATTTGAAGTTTAGTCTCCTAAATACAATTGGCCCTTATTATAGGGCTTTTTATTTTTACCTTGAAAATAGGAAGCTCTCCCTATAAGGATCGACTGCATAGAAAAAAGGAAGCAAATTTACTTCCTTTCTATAATTAGTTATTCAAGGCTGCTGCCATTGTAGCTGCAACTTCAGCTTCAAAGTCGTTTGCAGCTTTCTCAATACCTTCACCAACTTCAAAGCGAGCGAACTCAACTACTGAAGCGTTAACTGATTCAAGGTATGCTTCAACTGTCTTGCTGTCATCCATGATGTAAACTTGTGCAAGAAGTGTATAAGCTTGGTCAACTTTAGTGTTGTCAAGCATGAAGCGATCCATTTTACCTGGGATAATTTTGTCCCAGATTTTTTCTGGTTTGCCTTCTGCAGCCAACTCAGCTTTGATGTCAGCTTCAGCTTGAGCAATCACTTCATCAGTCAATTGTGCTTTTGATCCATACTTCAAGTGTGGAAGAGCTGGTTTGTTAACCATTGCACGACTTTCGTTATCTTGGTCGATAACGTGGTTCAATTGTGCCAACTCATCTTTAACAAATTGCTCATCCAATTCTTTGTATGAAAGAACTGTTGGTTTCATCGCTGCGATGTGCATTGAAATTTGTTTAGCAAGTGCTTCGTCTCCACCTTCGATTACAGAGATAACACCGATACGTCCACCGTTATGTTGGTAAGCTCCAAAGTGTTGTGCGTCTGTTTTTTCAATCAATGCAAAGCGACGGAATGAGATTTTTTCTCCGATAGTTGCTGTTGCAGATACGTATGCAGCTTCAAGAGTTTCACCTGAAGGCATTGTCAAAGCAAGAGCTTCTTCGTTGTTAGCTGGTTTTCCTTCAACGATTGCTTTAGCTGTTGCGTTTACTAACTCAACAAATTGAGCGTTTTTCGCAACGAAGTCAGTTTCAGCATTTACTTCAACAACTGCTGCAATGTTACCGTCAACATAAACACCAGTCAAACCTTCTGCAGCAACACGGTCAGCTTTCTTAGCTGCCTTAGCCATACCTTTTTCACGAAGCAATTCAATCGCTTTTTCGATGTCACCGTCTGTTTCTACAAGCGCTTTTTTAGCGTCCATAACACCGGCACCAGATTTTTCACGCAACTCTTTTACAAGTTTAGCTGTAATTTCTGCCATTTTGATTCTCCTATATTTTTTAAAAATAGGAGAGCCGGGCTAAGCCCCGCCCTCCTAGGTAATTACTATTTATATAAATTAAGCGTTGTCGCCTTCTACAACTTCAACGATTTCTTCAATTGAATCTGCTTGAGTTTCTGAAGCTGCAAATTCTGCTTCAACTGCTACTGCATCCTCACCTTGACGTCCTTCGATGATAGCGTCAGCCAATTTAGCTGTGATCAATTTAACAGCACGGATAGCGTCATCGTTAGCTGGGATGATTACATCAATATCATCTGGATCAGTATTTGTGTCAACCATCGCTACAACTGGGATTCCCAATTTTTTAGCTTCTTTAACAGCGATTTGCTCTTTATGTGGGTCAACTACGTACATCACATCTGGGATACGAGGCATATCTTCGATACCACCCAAGAATTTTTCAAGACGCGCACGTTGTTTGTTAAGAAGTGCAACTTCTTTCTTAGGAAGAACTTCGAAAGTTCCATCTTCTTCCATACGTTTGATTTCTTTCAAACGAGCGATACGTTTTTGGATTGTTCCCCAGTTTGTAAGAGTTCCACCCAACCAACGGTGGTTGATGAAGTATTGACCTGAACGTACTGCTTCTTCAGCAACTGCATCAGCTGCTTGTTTCTTAGTACCAACGAACAATACAACTGCATCGTTAGCTGCTGCATCACGCATGAAGTCGTATGCTTGGTCAGCATATTTTACAGTTTGTTGCAAGTCGATAACGTGGATTCCGTTACGTTCAGTAAAGATGTACTTAGCCATCTTAGGGTTCCAGCGACGAGTTTGGTGACCAAAGTGTACACCAGCCTCAAGAAGTTGTTTCATTGAAATTACTGCCATGAGTATTTCTCCTTTTTGTTTTTTCCTCTTCTTGACTTCAACTCGCAAAACGACCCAAGGGCAACTGCTTCACAATTCATCAAGAATGAGTATTATCGTTCATACGACAATTTTTATTCTACCATACTTTTTCGATATTTTCAAGCTATTTTGATGGGATTTTTAATAGTTATTGTCTCTGGTAAAATCTGAAAAGAGGGCTCTATTCGAGTCCCTCTATAATTAGTCTGCATAAATATATGTTACAAAACCTTCAGAAGTCGTTGTTGGATTGAACCATCCACGGTGATTTCCAATTGTACGATTCCCAGCATAATTTGATTCTGATACTTGGATACGTGTTGTTGATTCAACAGCTGTAACAACCGCTACGTGACCATATCCACCATCGTTCCAACATGCAATTGCTCCAACTTGAGGTGTTGAACCTGTACGGAAACCTGCTGCTGCTGCACTTGTGGCCCACTGTGCTCCATTACCCCAATAGTCTCCAGCCCAAGGTGCTAATGTTTTAACTCCCCATGTACATTCACCAATTGGATAAGTTGAAGCATTTGTACTGTATGTTGGGCGTTGTTTGACTGCCACAGGAGTATATGTTGTTGATTCCGAAGAAGCTACAGCTTGAACCTGTGCTGCAAAAGTCGTATTTCCAGAAGCAACAACTGTTTGTTGTTGACTTACTTGTTTTGCCTTATAAGCTGCTTCTGCTGCCGCAGCTGCACGAGCCTCAGCCTCAGCTGCTGCTTTTTGTTCCAATAGACTTGCTTTTTCCCCTTCAGCTGTCGCTTTCTCAGCAGCAAGACTCAATTCAGCAGCTTTTAGTTCTGCCTGTTTAGTAGTCAATGCTTGAGCATCATCTGCCAATTTTTGTTGATTAGCAATTACAGTATTGATTGCATCATTGTTTGCTACTTGCTTTTCAGAAATAGCTTTCTTATCTGCCTTTTGTTGTTCCAACATTTTGTTGTTGGCAGATACGATTTCACTCATTGCAGCAACACGTGAAATAGCTTCTGTAATTGATTTTGAGTTTACAATGGTATTGATATAGCTAGTTGCGGCTCCATTTGTTTGAGCACTACGAGCTTGTTTTTCCAAAGATTGGTTACGAGAAACAATGTTTTTAGAAAGTTCTGTAATCTCACCCTCGAGTTTCTTAGATTCTGCTTGTAATCTATCATTTTCAGATTGCAAGTTAGATTGCTCTACTTGAATAGCAGATACTTGCTCCTGAATTTGATCAACTTGTTTTTGTGCTTCTTCTTGTTGTGCTGTTAAGTTACTAATTTTATTATCTTGAGCAGCAATTTTGTCATCAGTCGTTTCTGCATGGGCAGTCGTCAATACTGCTGCCTGGGAAACCATTACTGTACTTAATAAAAGCGAGGCTAAGATTTTTTTCTTCATGGTTAATAAATACTCCTTCTGTTTAAGACAATACTAGTATACCAAAAAAAACTCCAATAAATATTACGCCTTTGTTACATTTATATGTCGTTCTTATAGATAATATTTTTCAAAAATAAATTGAAAAACAGTAACCCATAAAAAATTTAAAATCATCGTCGGTACCAAGCTATAGACTATAAAAATCGACATGTTATCCACTGTCAGCCCTACCATAAAAGCCAAAAGATAACTACCCATTTCAAACAGGAATGTCAGGACAATCATGGCTAGCATTCTTGTCCAACGATTCAACAAAATAACACTATTCAATTTATGAAGAAGGGCTCCCAATAAGATAAATAAGAGAGTTGCAATCCCTATTAGATGGAAAAAGTAAACATCATAAACCAGGCCCACCATAAAACAATAGACTAGATAGAGATATTCTGATACTTCTATTGTCTCAAATAAGAGAAATAGAAAAAGAAAATGACTAGCCAAATGTACATGGGGGAAAAATGAGCCCAGAAGCTGGCTAATATGGGCGTCAATTAGAACAAAGAAAGGAAGCAATAAAAACACTCCAACCCGCTTCAACTGTCTCATTATGAATTCCCCACTAATTCTATCACATCCACATTATGAGTATCTGCACTCAATTTAACAGTTACTTCTCGTGTCAAATAGTCTGTACTATGCGTTGTGGCAACCACTTCACCAACAGGAATATCAGCAACGTTAAAGTTTCCTAATCCACCAGTAGTCACCTTATCTCCCGCACTAATATCGCTATTACTATTTAATTGGCTAATTTTAAGAACTTCATTTTCCTTGTCGTAGCCAACAATAATTCCATAAATTGTGGTAGTGCCGTGTTGAATTTTAACAGAAATCTTATCAGCATTTTCCGTATTTGTCAGAAGGTTGACCATGGTAGAGTTCTCCTCTACTTTTGAAACGCTCCCAATCAAACCACCATTTGCAATAGCTAACATGTTATCTGAAGCTCCTTTTGATTTGCCTACATCTAAGGTCAATTCCTGTTTCCAAGATACCGGAGAACGCATAATAACATCTGCTGCCAAAGTCTTTGTGGCTTGCAATTTAGACTTCATATCAAGCAATTGACGCAGTTGTTCATTTTCCGTCTTTAAACTTTCCGCCTCATTTGATTTGACTTCTAACTGGTAAAGCTGTTTCTTCAAACTTTCATTTTCATTATATGCTCGTGTCAAATGAGCCAAATCTGATTTGACAGAATCAAACCACCGAAAAGGTTTTTGCACAACCCTATCAACCAATGAGATTCCATCTCCTAATTTTGTCACAATTGTACTTGAATAAGTCGTCGCTAAGAGAGCTGATACAAGCAGAACAGTGACAAAAACAATAATGACATATTTTGATTTTTTAAAACGGTTCATATCCCTACCTTTATATCAAGAACTGTTACAGTAACTTTTTTATCAATTCCTGAAAGCTACTAAGATTTTAAGAAAAATAAGCAACAACCAAGTACGATAACAACAAGAATGGTCAGCGTATCCTTTCGAGTCCATTTCAATTGTCGGTATTGACTTCTGCCTTTTCCACCCTGATAACCACGCGCTTCCATGGCGATAGCCAAGGAATCCGCACGTTTTAAACTTGTCGCAAAAAGAGGAATCAAAATAGGAATCATAGCCTTTACTTTTTGAGCAATGCTTCCTTCACCAAAATCCACTCCACGCGCTTTCTGTGCATTCATAATCCGCGTCGTATCATCCATCAAGGTTGGGACAAAACGTAGACTCATAGACAGCATCAAACCAATTTCATGAACAGGAACTTTCACACGTTTTAAAGGCGCTAACAAAGCTTCGACAGCTGATGCCAAACTTAAGGGCATGGTTGTTAAGGTTAACAAAGTTGAAAAGAAAATAATTAATACAAAGCGACAAAAAATAATTCCAGCTTGTTGCAGAGCATAATCCGTGATTCTCACAAACGAAAATTCAAATAAAACATTCCCATTAGAAATGAAAAACAGTTGAAAAATAGTTGTGAAGGCAATCAAGAAAAACATAGACTTCAAGCCCTGAATAAAAAATGAAATAGATACTCCTGACAAGGCAATAAATATCCCTGTCGCTATAAAAAGAATTAGATTCGTCAAAGGATTATTAGCCCAAAAAACGATCAAAATTAGTAACATCATAGCAAGCAATTTGCTACGTGGATCCAATCGGTGAACAATCGAATCCCCTGGGATATAACGTCCCAAAATCATACTATCCATTTAGCGACTCCTTGAACTCCTCTATCTTAATCGGTAATCGTTTAAATGACACGCCTCTATCAGCCAATCGTTTACAAAAGGCCGTAATTTTAGGTACTCCCAACTGCACTTCTTCCATAAAGACAACATCTTGAAAGACATCACTTGGCTTACCACCCTTAACTAGACGTCCCTTTTCCATCACATAGACTTGATTCGCATATTCAGCAACATCATCCATCAAATGCGTTACCAAGACAATGGTCACCCCTGACTGGTGGAGTTTTTTGAACAAATTCATCAACTCTTTTCTACCCAGAGGATCCAGACCTGCTGTGGGTTCATCTAAGACTAATATAGATGGCTCCATTGCAAGTATGCCTGCAATGGCCACACATCTCATTTGTCCCCCTGACAGCTCAAACGGGCTACGATTTAAAAGTGATTCATCAATTCCAACCAGAGCCAGTTTCTCACGCGCAATCTTCTCCGCATCTTCTTCAGAAACTCCAAAATTTTGCGGTCCAAAAGCAACGTCTTTCAAAACCGTTTCTTCAAAAATCTGATTTTCAGCAAACTGAAATACCAAGCCAACCTGTTTTCTAATTTGACGAATATCTTTATTTTTAGAAGTTGAGGTGATTAAGGTATCAAAAACCCTCACACTCCCTTGACTTGGCACCAATAAACCATTTAAGAGTTGTAAAATAGTTGATTTACCACTACCTGTGTGCCCAATTAAAGCCGTATAAGAACCATCTTCAATCGTCAAAGAAACATCCGACAAAGCTGTTGAAGCTAAGGGAGTACCTTCTTGATATGTAAAACTCACATTTTCTAGAGCAATTCCCATAGCTTATCCTCTAGCTCACTTTCTGTCAAATAATTTTCAGGCAAATCATAGCCATTCTGGCTCAAAGAATGTTTTAATTGATTGGCAAAAGGATTGTCTAATCCAATTTGATCTAAATCATTTCGAGAGAAAAGAGCTCTTGGACTACTAGTTGATTCAATTGACCCTTTTTTCATGACCAATACACGATCACTCATGGCAACTTCTTCCAAATCATGTGTAATGGAAATGACGGTCATATCATAGTCTTTTCGAATTCCTTTTACCGTATCAATCAGTTCTCTACGCCCCTCAGGATCCAACATACTCGTTGCTTCATCTAAGATTAAAATAGCTGGTCTTAGGGCTACAACACCTGCAATGGCTACACGTTGCTTTTGGCCACCTGATAGACGCGCTGGCTCTCTCTTTTTAAAGTCCAACATGCCAACCAAATCCAGAGCTTCCTCCACTCTCTTTTTCATTTCTTGACGAGAAAGTCCCTGATTTTCCAAACCAAAAGCAACATCATCTTCAACAGTCGCTCCAACGAATTGATTATCTGGATTTTGAAAAACCATACCGATTTGACGACGTATATTCCAAACATTTTCCTCAGTCAGCCGTTGGCCATCAATTACAATCTCTCCGGATTCTGCTTCCAGTAAGCCATCAATTAAACGAACCGTCGTTGATTTACCACTACCATTATGCCCTACAATCGAAAGCCATTCCCCACGTTTCACGTGAAACGTAATATCCTTCACATCATAGTATTCTTGACTTTCCTTATAACGAAAAGAAAGATTTTTTACATCAATTACTGATTTCATTTCGAACCAAATGTCCCTTTAAATACATAGGCACTACTCTTGAAATAGTCATAGCCAGAGTAGATAGTGAAAAACAAGGCTACATAAAGTAGAACTTGACCAAGCAAAGTCCAATGTAATAGCAAGAAAATAATCGCAAACATCTGACTAAAAGTTTTAATTTTTCCAGGCATTGCCGCTGCTAAAACCGTTCCACCAGTTTCAACCAATAAAAGCCTTAAACCTGTCACAGCCAACTCACGACAGATAATCACTGCAACAATCCAAGCCGGAGCCATACCTAACTCAATCAGCATAATAAAAGCCGACATAACTAGTAACTTATCCGCCATAGGATCTGCAAATTTACCAAAATTACTGACCACATTCCATTTACGAGCTAAATATCCATCTAAATAGTCGGTAATACTGGCAACAGCAAAGATAATAGCTGCCACTATATGACTATCTATCGAATTTCCTATCGTTAAAATAAAGATAAAAATAGGTATAAAGAGAATTCGACCTATTGTTAAGAGATTGGGAATTTGTTCTTTTTTCATTCGTTTTTCCTTAATTTTTAGTAAAGGTTACAGTGATTTGTCCAGTCTGAGCTGTTAATTTCGATAAATCAACAGTCTGATTATCTACTGTCAAAGCAACACCTTTTACAACACCTAACGTAATTGTTACAGGACTTTTAGTTGCAACTGTTGCTTCTGCATTTTTCTTCTCTGGCGATAAGGTTACACCGCCCTCAAGTTCGCTTTCTGAAACGCTGATCCAACTTGTAACATCTGAAACTGCCAATTGCAATTTAACTGTTTCCTTACTTGTCTTATAAGCGATTTCTACATGATTTCCTTCGCCTGATACACTTATAGCTGATTCTATACTAGAAGAACTGCTAGATGAACTACTACTTGAGGAGTGGGGAACAGAGCTAGTTGAACTTGTTGATTGAACCACACTGTAATTAGAAAGAGAAGGCCCCTCTGGTTGAGTTTGAATATAGTTCCAAACATAATAGGTCACAAAAATTAAAATCGATAAAGCAAAAAGGATAAAATAAAATAAAGGTAAAAAGGATGTTTTTTTCTTCTTTTTCTTACTTGAACGTCTACGACCTGTCAACTCATCTTCATCAACATCTACTTCCTCATAAGTAATCATACTCCCAGAATCATAAGCATCCAAAACAATTTGATCATCTAACTCAACAGCCCATGCATATTTTTTCAAGAAAGAACGCGTATAAAAAGGACTTGGAAGTTGATCGAAATCGTCTGCTTCCATTGCTTCCAACATATCTAACTGGATTTCTGTCTTTTTCTGCAATTCATCTAAACTCAATCCCTGATTGATTCTAGCTAATCGTAAAACCTCACCAATTGTTTTTTTCCTCATACTTGTCATCCCTTCTTTCTAGTGTCTATTATGATAGGTTACTACGATGGGAATATTGTAAAATCAACTATATCCCCTTCATCTATTAAGTGATGCCCTGCTTCAAGGACATCCTCTAAAGTAATTTCCTGTAAAATCTTTGGTAAATCAAAAATTGTCTCACCATGTTCAAAAGCATCATATTGCGTTGCAATAAATTCAAGAGAGTTCATGCTGCTGAAAAATTCTCCAAACATCTCTCTTTTGATAATATCTAAATGATCCTCTGTAATATCTAAATCCTTTGTAAAATTACGAATGGCCTTCCTAAATTGATGAGATAAAGCAACTGGCTCTTTCGTATCCATTGTCAACATAACAAAATGAAAACGACTTGTTACTTCAATTTCAAGAGATAAGGAAGCATCTATTTTACCTGATTCATAACATTTTTGAAAACGATCCGAAGTCCAACCAAACATCATTGCAAACAATAATTTTAATAAAATATGATGTCGATAGCAATCCGCTTCAGCAACTTTTCGCTTACCTCTAATCCCAATCGCTAGTTTGGGAGAAGATACTTCCATTCTCATACTGTCTGTTTGCTTTACAGCCTGTAAAACAAATTTTTCTCTTACTACTTCCTGAACATCTGAATCTTTCAGTTCTTTTCTTTCAAAATAGTCCTGTACTCGCTCCACATCAAAATTACCAACTAAAAACAGAGACATGTTTACAGGTTTGTAAAATCTTGTAAAATTTTCTTGCAAATTAGTTAGATTAATTTGAGAAATCGACTCCTCACTTCCAACAATATCAGTTGCTAAAGGTGTACCAGGATACAAATTCGCTAAAGTTGAAAAGAATAAACACGAATCTGGGTCATCTTGATACATTTCTCGTTCTTGCTGAATAATATCCTGCTCTCTTAAAATGGAATCTTCAGTAAAATGTGCTGATGTTACCAATTCATCAAGTAACTCTAAATTTTCTAAAAAATGATCCGTTGCTGAAAAAAGATAGCTTGTTTTTGTAAAGCTTGTAAAGGCATTACTATCTGCACCTAGACTCGCAAAAGCAGACATCAAATCGCTAGAATCTTCTCTTTCAAATAATTTATGTTCAAGAAAATGAGCAATTCCCGCAGGATATTCTTTTACATCTCCGTCAACTTCTGTGACAAGCGTATCTACCGAACCAAATTGTACAGTTACACTCCCGTAAACCTCTTTAAATTCCTTTTTAGGCAAAAGAGCTACTGTCAATCCATTTGACAAACGAGTCCGATAAACTATTTCTTTTACAGCTGGATAGTATTTTTCTTCAAAAACAACCTTTGTCATTCTATTCCTTCCATAAAGTAAATCGCTTGTAGTTTCACATTATTAGCTGCTCTACAAATAACCTCTTTGTCAACTTGCTCTAGTTTTACAATCCAACTTTTAAAGTCTGCTGAAGATTTTCCAAGCAAGGCATTTTGATAAGCACGTTCAATCAATGAACTTTGATTATCTTGAGAAAGCAACAAAGACCGACGAATCATTTCCTTGGTCTGCTCTAGCTCAAGCTCTGTAAAATATCCTTTTTTTAAATCAAGCAGTTGATTATTCATCATTTTTCGAG
The DNA here is from genome assembly GCF_013276425.1 of Streptococcus sp. 3874. Taxonomy (NCBI): domain Bacteria; kingdom Bacillati; phylum Bacillota; class Bacilli; order Lactobacillales; family Streptococcaceae; genus Streptococcus; species Streptococcus sp. 3874. Next base: position 20,874 of record NZ_VMLA01000013.1, read on the forward strand.
CCTGATTCCGATTTTCTCTATCAATGCCAGCATACATCCTCAAGAATCCACTAAACAAATCAAGCTGACTTGAAATAGTATAAGCCAATCCAGCATTTTCACGGACATTTGTAAATAATTTAGAATGAGCAAATCCACCAAGTAAACCATTCATTACAATCATGGGTAAATGTTGCCCATCACCATATTCAGAAGGGCAATGATAACCTAATTCCAAAATGGATTGTCCCACATTTTTCCGAACCATACCTTCCTGAAGGATATTGGAATAAGGTTGACAATACTGAACCTTCACATCTCCTTTTCGACCTTTAAAGCCAAATGATTCTAATACATTTTGAATTTCAACCTCATTAAAATCACCTAGGAAAAAGAAATCTATTCGATCACTAGCCAAAAATTCTTGGAAACAAGAATAAGAACTTTGTGGAGTTTCAACTAAAATACGATTTCGTAAATCACTATATTCCAATTGAAGACGTTCATCATGAAAAAATAATTTATCCAATTCTTTATGTGCAAAGTAAAAAGAATCATCCATATCAGCTGCTAAACTTGCTAGCAATTGTTTTTTCTCAATTTCAAATAAGGCCGGATCAAACCCATTATCAACTACTACGGGGGAAAAAAGAGTTTCTTTTACTAGTTCCAAAACCTGAGAAGTTAGCACATTTTTCCTACTCAAAAACTCATCACGAACGTAGGTAAATGTCAATTCTACAATGTGACTTTGCCCTCTTCTGAAACAATTGGTTGACATATCTGTACCGTATAGACTGGCCAAATGTCTTCTCAAATCTTGAGAAGTGGGGTATATCTGATTAGCAGTCTCTAGCATACTCGCACTCAACATGCGACCTGCAATCGTATCAAGAGATAATGGAGCGGTAAAACGCACGGTGATTTTGTTCGTTTTAAACTTCTTTGATTGGATAAAATGTGTTGAAATTCCATGCACTAACTCCATGATTTACCTCCTTATATACAGACTTCTATTATATCACGAAAACCTGAAATTTTCTTGTTCTCTGTAACACTTTTGAAATAAAAATCGCTTACATTACTCCTTGTTTCTCTCACTATTTTTAGGAAAATATGGTATAATACCAAAGATTGAGGTGAATTATGGAATACAAATTATTTGAAGAATTTATTACCCTCCAAGCACTACTCAAAGAACTTGGAATTACACATAGCGGAGGAGCTATCAAATCATTTCTCTCTGAACATTCTGTTTACTTTAATGGGGAATTAGAGAATCGTCGTGGTAAAAAACTTCGTATTGGTGATAAAGTTGACATCCCTGACATGAATATTGACATCTTGTTGACACAACCTACTTCTGAAGAACAGGATGAACACCAAGATGATAAAGTTGAAAAAGAACGAATCGCTAAACTCGTCAAAGAGATGAATAAGGGAGTAAAAAAAGACAACTCTAAACCTACTTCATCACCAAAAAGCAAACAAGCTCCACGATTCCCTGGTAGATAATCATGTGGCTACAAAACCTATCTCTCAAGACTTTTCGTAATTACAAAGAGACGAAAATAGACTTTAATCCTAAATTAAATGTCTTTTTAGGACGTAATGCACAAGGTAAAACAAATATGTTAGAGGCTATCTATTTTTTAGCCTTAACACGTAGTCATCGAACTAGAACAGATAAAAATCTCATTCATTTTGATGAGAAACAACTTCATCTTTCAGGTCTTGTTCAGAAAAAAAATGGATCCATTCCTCTCGAAATTGAACTAACACAAAAAGGCCGTGTAACAAAAGTTAATCACTTAAAACAGGCACGACTTTCAGATTATGTCGGACACATGAATGTTGTCTTATTTGCTCCTGAAGATTTACAACTAATTAAAGGAGCACCTTCAGTTCGACGAAAATTCATTGATATGGAGCTTGGACAAATTAAGCCCATCTATCTATCAGACTTAACCAATTATAACCACATCCTAAAACAAAGAAACACTTATCTAAAATCAGCTCAAAAAATAGATGAAACCTTCCTTTCAGTCTTAGATGATCAGCTAATTGATTATGGATGTCGTGTAATGAATCAACGCTTAGATTTCATAAAAAAACTAGAATATTTTGGTCGTAAGAAACATTTTGAACTCTCTAATCAGATTGAAGAGTTGTCAATATCCTATCAATCTTCTGTCAATATAACTGACAAAGAAGACTTATCCGAATCTTTCAAAATTGCTTTAGAAAAAAGTAGAGCCAGAGATTTATTTAAAAAGAATACTGGTGTCGGTCCTCATCGAGATGACATTTCTTTTTATATAAATGGGATGGATGCTAGTTTCGGAAGTCAAGGCCAACATCGTAGTCTCGTCCTTTCTATAAAATTAGCAGAAATCGAGTTAATGGAAAGTATTACTACAGAATCTCCAATATTACTGCTTGACGATGTCATGAGTGAACTTGACAACACTAGACAGTTAAAATTATTAGAAACGATTTCTCATTCAATCCAAACCTTTATCACAACAACCAGCTTAGATCATCTTCAAAATCTGCCAGAAAATCTAAGTATCTTCACTATTCAGGATGGTAAAGTTACTGTAAATGAAAATTGACAACATTGTAAAAGAACTCCTGTTTTTACTGGAGTTCTTTTCATTGTTTTTTTACATAGAATAATTTGGTGCCTCATTAGTAATTTGTACATCATGAGGATGGCTCTCTTTCAAACCAGCACCAGACATTTCAATAAATTGAGCATTATCGTGTAGTTCTTTAAGGTTAGCTGCACCACAGTAACCCATACCAGAACGAATACCACCAATCATTTGGAAGACAATATCAGCTGCAGCACCTTTATAAGCAACACGACCTTCAATTCCTTCTGGAACGAGTTTGTTTGCTTCATTGACAGAACCTTGGAAGTAACGATCGCTTGAACCTTTCTTCATAGCAGCAATTGATCCCATACCACGGTAAGTCTTAAACTTACGTCCTTGGAAGATTTCAGTTTCGCCTGGAGCTTCATCAGTTCCAGCAAACATTGATCCAAGCATAACTGCATTTCCACCTGCAGCAAGGGCTTTTACAATATCTCCAGAATACTTGATTCCACCGTCAGCAATGATCGTTTTACCATATTCACGCGCAACAGCTGCAGCATCATAGATAGCTGTTACTTGCGGAACACCGACACCAGCAATCACACGAGTTGTACAGATTGAACCTGGCCCAATACCAACCTTGACAACGTCTACACCTGCTTCATAAAGGGCACGTGCACCTTCAGCAGTAGCAATATTTCCAGCAATCAAAGTACGATCTGGGAAATGAGAACGAATCTCAGCAATTTTACGCAAGACACCTGCAGAATGACCATGCGCCGTATCGATAACAATTGCGTCAGCTCCTGCCTCAAAAAGGGCCTCTGCACGTTCAAATGTATCTGAAGTGACACCTACTGCACCTGCAACTAGAAGACGACCAAACTCATCTTTAGCCGCATTTGGAAACTCAATAACTTTTTCAATATCTTTGATAGTAATCAAACCAGAAAGACGACCTTCTTCATCTACCAACGGAAGTTTTTCAATACGGTGTTCTTGAAGAATACTCTCAGCTGTTGCAAGATCTGTACCCACAGGAGCAGTCACAAGATTTTCACTGGTCATATGGTTTGAGATTGGTTGGTTATAATCTGAAATAAAACGAAGATCTCGGTTTGTCAAAATACCAACCAATTTACGATTTTCAAGTGTTTCAACAACTGGAACACCACTAATGCGGTAACGACCCATAAGCTCATCTGCTTCAGCAATTGTATGTTCAGGTGTCAAAAAGAACGGATCAATAATAACTCCATTTTCAGAACGTTTTACCTTACGAACCTCGTCTGCTTGTTGAGCAATTGACATGTTTTTATGGATAACTCCGAGACCGCCTGCACGAGCAATAGCAATGGCCATTTGACTCTCTGTAACTGTGTCCATGGCAGCGGTAATAATTGGGATATTTAAAGTCAGATTATCTGCCAATTTAGTTGTTAAATCTGCATCGTTAGGCAACACATGACTTTCAGCTGGAATAAGCAATACATCATCAAAGGTAAAACCTTTTTTCAAAAATTTAGTGTCCCAATTAGACATTCGAAGTTTCCTCTTTTCTTTCTTTTTGAGCTTGACTCTTTTTATATTGTATCTATCATACCATTCTATAAAAATTTGTCAAATGTTACAGGGGTAAATAAAAAACTATCTTTTCTTCGAGATAGAAATGATAGTTTCTTGTAAAATAAACTTAGTTAAAGTAATGAAGTCCCATTGCTCCTTTAACCTCAGATAGGGTTTGACCTGCAACTTCACGCGCTCTTTCACTACCTTTTTGAAGCATATTATAAACTTCTCCCATATCCTTAGCAAATTCAATACGGCGCTCACGAATAGGACCAAGTTCACGTTCTAATATTTCAAGTAGATAACGCTTGGTCTTCACATCACCAAGACCACCTCGTTGATAATGTTCTTTCATGTCTGCAATTTCTTGAGTATCTTCTGGACGACCAAAAACATCTAGATAATGGAAAACCATATTTCCTTCAATTTTACCTGGATCCTCAACGCGGATATGATCTGAATCTGTATACATACTCATCACTTTTTTACGCAAAGTATCCGCATCATCAGCTAAATAAATACCATTATTGAGTGATTTAGACATTTTAGCATTTCCATCTAAACCAGGCAAACGCCCTGCTCTCTCATTTTCTGGATAAATACCTTCCGGCTCTACCAAGACATCACAGTTATATGCATTGTTAAAAGAACGAACAATTTCACGAGTTTGCTCAATCATTGGTTTCTGATCTGTCCCAACAGGAACATAATTGGCCTTAAAGGCTGTGATGTCAGCTGCTTGAGCTATTGGATAGACCAAGAATCCTGTCGGAATGCTTTCTCCAAATCCTTTCTGAGCAATTTCTGTCTTGACAGTTGGATTACGCTCCAAACGTGCTAATGACACCAAATTCATATAATACATAGACAACTCAGCTAATTCTGGAATTTGGCTTTGAATAAAGATAGTTGACTTACTTGGATCCAATCCAACTGCAAGATAATCCAAAGCCACATTTCCGATAGACTCTACAATGGTTTGAGGATCTTTGGCATGATCTGTCAAGGCTTGTTGGTCAGCCAAGAACACAAACATATCATACTTATCCTCTTCCTGTAATAATACTCGATTTTTGAGACTTCCAACATAATGTCCAATATGCAATTTTCCTGTTGGACGGTCTCCTGTTAAAATAATGGGTTTAGTCATTTTATTCTCCTTCGATATGGTCCCTTCAATTATAGCATTTTTTTAATGAAATAACCGCAATTTATCAAAATAAATCAACCTTGCTATTTACGGATTTGTGTAAAGCATGCTGTAAATTTGATTTACACAAAATTGACAGATAAAAATTTGAATATTTCCGTATTTTCTAGTAGAATAAATATATTACACATATAGGAGAAAAACATTGCTTACAGTATCTGATGTTTCACTACGTTTTAGTGATCGCAAACTTTTTGATGATGTCAATATCAAATTTACAGAAGGAAATACTTATGGATTAATCGGTGCTAATGGTGCCGGAAAATCAACCTTTTTAAAAATTTTAGCTGGAGATATCGAACCTACTACTGGTCACATCTCTCTTGGTCCAGATGAACGTCTCTCTGTTCTTCGTCAAAATCACTTTGACTATGAAGACGAACGTGCCATTGATGTCGTTATCATGGGAAATGAAAAACTTTATAGCATCATGAAGGAGAAAGATGCTATCTACATGAAAGAAGATTTCTCAGATGAGGATGGAGTGCGTGCTGCCGAACTCGAAGGAGAGTTTGCCGAGCTTGGGGGCTGGGAAGCAGAAAGTGAAGCCTCTCAACTACTTCAAAACCTAAACATTCCAGAAGAATTGCACTACCAAAACATGAGCGAATTGGCCAACGGTGAAAAAGTAAAGGTTCTCCTCGCCAAAGCACTTTTTGGTAAACCAGATGTTCTTCTTTTGGACGAGCCTACCAACGGTTTGGACATCCAATCGATTACTTGGTTAGAAGACTTCTTGATTGACTTTGATAACACCGTTATCGTAGTATCCCACGACCGTCACTTCTTAAACAAAGTATGTACTCACATGGCCGACCTTGACTTTGGAAAAATCAAACTCTATGTCGGAAACTATGACTTCTGGAAGGAATCTTCTGAACTCGCTGCTAAATTGCTAGCAGACCGTAATGCCAAAGCAGAAGAAAAAATTAAACAATTGCAAGAGTTCGTTGCTCGTTTCTCTGCTAATGCTTCCAAATCAAGACAAGCAACATCACGTAAGAAAATGCTTGATAAGATTGAACTTGAAGAAATTGTACCATCTAGTCGTAAATATCCATTTATCAACTTTAAAGCGGAACGTGAGATTGGTAATGATCTCTTGACAGTAGAAAATCTAACTGTAAAGATTGATGGTGAGACTATTTTAGATAATATCAGCTTTATCTTGCGTCCAGGTGATAAGACAGCGCTTATTGGACAGAATGACATCCAAACGACTGCATTAATTCGTGCAATCATGGGGGACATTGACTATGAAGGAACTGTCAAGTGGGGAGTAACTACTAGCCGTTCTTACTTGCCAAAAGATAACTCAGCTGATTTCGCAGGGGGAGAATCAATTCTTGACTGGTTGCGTCAATTCGCAAGTAAAGAAGAAGATGACAATACTTTCCTACGTGGCTTCCTCGGCCGTATGCTCTTCTCTGGAGATGAAGTTAACAAACCTGTAAATGTCTTGTCAGGGGGAGAAAAAGTTCGTGTTATGCTTTCAAAACTCATGCTCTTAAAATCAAATGTCCTTGTACTTGATGATCCAACAAATCACTTGGACTTGGAATCTATCTCAAGCTTGAATGATGGATTGAAAAACTTTAAAGAATCAATCATCTTTGCCAGTCATGACCACGAGTTTATTCAAACTTTGGCTAACCATATCATTGTCTTATCTAAAAATGGTGTCATTGACCGTATCGATGAAACCTATGATGAATTCCTAGAAAATGCAGAAGTACAAGCAAAAGTTAAAGAACTTTGGAAAGACTAAATAAAACTTCAAAACTCAGTTGGATTAACCAGCTGAGTTTTCTAACATTTTATGAGGTAACATGAAATTATTTTTTAAAACATATTGGATCTATTTTGTTTCTTTCATCATTCCCGTAATCATTATGATAGGAGTATATCTATCTCAAGGTATCTACTGGAATAGTGACACCTCTCCTCTATTAGGAGATGGGTTTCATCAATACGTTATTTTTGATATAGCTCTAAGAAATATCCTACATGGGAATGGTAGTCTGTTTTACACCTTTACAAGTGGCCTCGGATTAAATTTCTATGCCCTATCTAGTTATTACTTGGGAAGTTTCCTTTCACCTCTAGTTTACTTTTTTAATCTGTCGAATATGCCAGATGCTGTCTATCTGACAACTCTCTTAAAATTTGGATTGATTGGACTGTCAACTTACTTTAGTTTAAATAAATTATTTCAATCGATTCCTAAGCCTTTAAAACTAGCTTTATCTACTTCCTATGCTCTGATGAGTTTCACTGTCAGTCAATTAGAGATAAAAACCTGGCTAGATGTTTTTATCTTGATTCCTTTAATTATAACTGGTTTACATCTACTTATCACTGAAAAGAAATTCATATTGTACTTTACAAGTCTGTCAATCTTATTTATCCAAAACTATTATTTTGGATATATGACAGTATTGTTTCTTATTTTCTGGTATCTCTGTCAAATTTCGTGGAACTTTAAAACCCGAAAATCATCTGTTCTTGATTTTGTTGTGACCTCCTTTTTAGCTGGTATGGCTAGTTTGATTCTGACTCTTCCTACTCTGTTTGATTTACAGACACATGGGGAAAAATTAACTGAAGTTACAAAGTTTCAAACTGAAAGTAGCTGGTATCTTGATCTCTTTGCCAAGCAATTCATTGGTTCATTTGACACAACAAAGTATGGGGCTATCCCAATGATTTTTGTTGGACTACTTCCCTTTATTTTGACCATTTTATTTTTTACACTGACATCCATTAAGTTTCACGTGAAACTTATCTATGCAATTTTCTTTGCATTTCTAATTGCCAGCTTTTATATAGAAGCTCTTGATTTATTTTGGCAAGGCATGCATACTCCAAACATGTTTTTACATCGCTATGCTTGGATTTTCTCTACCTTGTTAATTTACACAGCAGCAGAAGTCTTAAATCGTCTGAAAGAAATTAAAATCTGGAATTTTTTAGTTTCGCTTTTTCTTATAGTAACAGGATTTTTAGCTACCATCTATCTAAAATCACATTATTCTTTTTTAACAGATTTGAATATTCTGCTGACTCTTGAATTTTTGGTTGTCTATTCGCTTTTACTCCTTGCAGTTATCAAAAAGTTTATCTCTGTGAATCTGTTTACCATTCTAATCTCTTTATTTATAATAGTTGAAATAAGTTTAAATGCTTCATCTCAAATAGACGGAATTGCTAAGGAATGGGGTTTTGCTTCTCGAAATGCATATAATCGAGATATCCCAGCTATGGAATCTTTCTCAACATATATTGGAAATCAATTTACTCGTACTGAAAAACTACAAACTCAGACAGGAAATGACAGTATGAAATTCAACTATAATGGAATCTCTCAATTTTCATCTGTTCGAAATCGTTCAGCAAGCTCTACTTTGGATAAACTTGGTTTTAAATCCTCTGGGACTAATCTAAATCTCCGTTATGCCAATAATAGTATTTTGGCTGATAGTTTATTTGGTATCCAGTACAATATCTCAGACAGTCCTATTGATAAATATGGTTTTAAAGATATCTATCAAAAAGATAATCTTACCCTATATGAAAATCAATTCTCTCTCCCGATTGCATTTGCTAGTCAATCTGTTTACAATGATGTCAAGTTCACTGAACACACTCTAGATAATCAGGCCTCGTTTTTAAATCAACTTGCTAACGTCAATTTTGATTATTTTTCTGCGATCCCTTATGACAAAACAGAAAATACTGATGATTTGATTAGTGTTACAAGCTCTTCAAATGAGGATGCAGCAATCCAGTATCAAATTGAAGTACCAGAAAACAGCCAAATTTATCTTTCTTTCACAAATCTTCACTTTTCTAATGATAAACAAAAGAAGGTTGACATCCTTGTAAATGGTGAAAAAAAGACTTTTACAACTGATAATGTCTTCTCCTTCTTTAATCTAGGCTATACAAAAGAGAAAAAAACTTTCAATATCAATGTTAGTTTCCCTGGAAATTTACAGGTATCATTTGAATCTCCTACCTTCTATCGTTTAGATACCAAAACTTTTACCGAGGCAATTCAAAAAATTAAAGAACAACCTGTCACAGTATCAACTTCTAAAAACAAGGTCTTTGCTACATATGATGTCAAACAAGATACGTCGATTTTCTTCACCATTCCTTATGACAAAGGTTGGTCTGCCTACCAAGATGATAAGAAAATAGAAATTAAACAAGCTCAAACTGGATTTATGAAAGTTGATGTTCCCAAGGGAAAAGGAACTATTACACTTTCCTTTATTCCCAATAGTTTTATTACTGGAGCAATCTGTTCCTTTACTTCACTTTTACTATTTGGAATTTATAATCACAAACGAAAGTCATCTAAGACATAAAAAAAATCGACCAGTTGGTCGATTTTTTTAATATTCTTCCATTTTCTTAGGTTGATAGGCTAGCATACCTAAACCAATAAATAGGGCTAATATCACAACAAGGAAAATGACTTGATGATGAATATTCCCTGTCATAGAGATTGTTTGTCGTAATCCAGAAACTGAATAACTCATTGGTAACCAAGGATTAATGGCTCTAAAGAAATCATTTGTCAAAGCAAGTGGGTAAGTACCTGCACTTGATGCTAACTGTAATAAAAGCAAGATAAGAGAGAAGAAAGCTCCTATACGGCTATTCCATGTTGTTAAAGCGGTCACCATGGACATGAATACTAAACTTGTTAGGATAATGAGAATAAGTGTTCTCATCTCATGATTTGCAGTTAGACCAATAAGATGGACTCCTCCATATACTAAAATCCCTGCTAAAACAGCTATAATACCATTTATTTCAGCCCGAGATTTCAACCAAGCCCAACGGCTCTCTGGATGACGTCCTGAAGGCAGCTTCGCAAAGATCATATTCGTTGATATTGCTGCAACAAAGAGAGCAACTGATATCATATAAGGAGCCATTGCAATTCCATTTACAGGAACTTGGTCATTGTCAGTTTTGGAGAGACTGAGAGGATTTGACAAAATCTCTGCATTTTTAGATTCTGTTGATGCTGACTTGAGTTGATCACTAGCATTACCTAATCCTTGTCCCAAAGAAGCAACTCCTGACTGTAAATCTTCCAATCCAGAAGTTAACTTTGTTCCACCTTCTGCTAGTTTCCCAGCTCCAGCTGCCAATTTATTAGCTCCACTTTCTAATTGAGAAGCACCTGAAATTAACTGACTTGATTTGTCAGCTAGTTGGCTAGAGCCTGACTGCAATTTATCAACTCCTGCTATCAATTCTTGACTCTTTTGATTCAATTGGTTAGAGCCAGTTGATAATTTTTTAATACCAGACACTAATTCTGGAGTTTTTTCAACTAATTGACCAACTCCTGCTGTCAAGTTAGAAGATTTTTGTGTCAAGGTAGTTGAGCCTGAAACTAGTTGATCCAAACTACTTGTCAAGGTGGCATTTTTTTCACTTAGTTGACTTGCGCCCTGAGAAACTTTATCAACACCTGCAGTATATGCATTTACACCCGATGTAATCGACTGACTAGCAGGAACTAATTTACTCGTCACTGCTCCCTGTATTTCTGTTAATCCACTTGACAATCCTGTCAAAGAAGTAGAAGCAAGCGGTAATACTTGATTAGCTTGATTTTTTAATGTCGAAAGATTTGAAGATTGATTTTGTAAGTTTTCCAAACTTCCCTGTAAACCTTGTACTAAAGCTATTATTGACTGAGCCGATTGAATACTATCAGTCGAATTTTGAGATACAGAAGCGCTTATCTCAGCTTGTTGCTCACTTGTCAATGATTGATAAGCTGCTGTCGATTGAATATTAGCTAATGTAGTCGCTTTATCAGACTGAGCACTTGCTAACATTTGATTAGAAAGAGATACTATACTTGATAAAACAGAATCTAATTGTTTTGTATTTCCAACATCAATATTTTTAATAGTTTGATTTAACTGATTCAAACCAGAAGATAATTGATTAATTTGATCTTTTTTCCCAGACGAAGCATCTAACTTGCTAGAAAGTTGTTGAATCCCTTCACTTAATTTCCCCACCTCCATTCGAAGTGCAGCTGATTGACTAGATAACTGATTAGCACCTGTTGCAAGATTTCCCACTCCATTTGTATAAGCACTAACACCAGATGAAAATTGATTAAGACCAGCATTAAGCTGAGAAACACCGCCAGTATAGGACTCTACACCAGTATATAACTGATTGATTCCCCTTACTAATTCAGGACTTTTAGAAGATAATTGACCTAATCCGTTATCTAATTGACTCACTGCACCAGTATATGTAACTAAACCACTATTAAAATTCCCTAAGCCAAGATGAAGTTGTTCGACACCAGAAACATAAGAGGATAATCCTCTAGTAAACTGTTCCGTTCCATTTGAAAATGTTAAACTTGAAGCTGCTAAAGAGTGTAGGTTGGTAGTTAATGTTTGACTTCCTGCCACTAACTGATTCGCTCCATCAGTTAATTTTTCACTACCAGAAGCTGCTTGACTCATACCATCCTTTAAATCGACCATTTTGTTGAATAAAGCTTTAGTATAGGTCTCGGTTACATTGGTAGAAACACTCTGCTTTAATTGTGTCATAGCAGAATCACTCATCTTGCTGGCAATAAAGCTATGACCACTTGAAGTCTGATAATCGATTTGCATTTGCTCTGGATGATCCGTTAAAATAGAAGATGATTTTTCAGATAAATCACTTGGTAAAGTTACTACCATATAGTAATCGCCATTTTCTAAACCCTTCTTACCTTCTTCTTTATCTACAAAATGAAAATCCAAGGTTTTATTTTCTTTTAAATTGGACACCATGTCTTTTCCTATTGCCATAGTATTATCATTATAGGAAGCCTCTTTATCATTATTGACAACTGCCACAGGTAAGTCAGACAATTGACCATATGGATCCCACATTGATGATAAAAATATGATATTGTACAGAGCTGGAATAAGAGAAATCCCTATCATGACAATAATAAAGGTTGGTTTTTTAAAAATTGCTTTCCATTCTTTAAACATAGTTTCTCCTTTTTTAAACATATTGTCTAAAATTTTGATATAATAGATTATACATTAAAAAATCTAAATTACAAGATAAAAAATCCATTTTTAGACAGATAGTCTAATTTGTTTACAAGGAGGAAATATGCAAGAAAGTAACAAACGCTTAAAAACAAAGCGAACTATTGAAAATGCTATGGTACAATTACTGATGGAACAGCCATTTGATCAAATTTCTACTGTCAAGTTAGCAGAAAAAGCCGGAATTAGTCGTTCCAGCTTCTATACTCACTATAAGGATAAGTATGATATGATTGAGCACTATCAAAGCAAGCTATTTCATACATTTGAATATATTTTTCAAAAACATGCTCATCACAAAAGAGATGCTATTTTAGAAGTATTTGAATATCTAGAGTCAGAACCACTTCTGGCTGCCCTTCTTTCTGAAAATGGGACTAAAGAAATCCAAAATTTCTTACGAAATAAACTTCATATCATGCTCAGTACAGATTTACAAAAGCGATTTATGCAACTGAATCTCAATACAACTGAATTAGAATACAGTAGCATCTATCTAACTCATGCACTTTTTGGTGTCTGTCAAACTTGGATTGCACATGGAAAAAAAGAAAGTCCTCAAGAAATAACAGATTTCCTTATGAAGATGCTTGGTGATACAAATTGATACAAAAAGGGAACACAGTTGTGTTCCCTTTTATCTATACTCCGCCAGTAGGACTCGAACCTACGACATCATGATTAACAGTCATGCGCTACTACCAACTGAGCTATGGCGGATAAAATAGTCCGTACGGGATTCGAACCCGTGTTACCGCCGTGAAAAGGCGGTGTCTTAACCCCTTGACCAACGGACCTTCTATCTGTAGCAGATATAACCATTATATCAATTTCTTGCTAATTGTCAATCACTTTTGAGATTTTTTCTCTAAAATATCTTTCAATTTTCTAATTTTTAACCTTGAAATAGGACAGCGATGATCTTCATAGAAAACAACTTCTAGATTCTTTCGGTCAATTTCTCTGATATTGCCTATATTTACCAAAAATGACTTATGAGGTGAATAAAATCGTTGGGTATGTTTATCCTTTTCCTGAATATCTGTCATGGTACCGTAAAACTCTTTGGCAAAATTCTTACCAATAATGCGCAATTTATGAGAGACTCCTGTCGTTTCAATATACAAAATATCATGGTAAGGGATTTTTAAATCATTTCCCTTGTAATTGTAATCAAAATAATCTACAACATCTTCATTTTCAAGTAACATACTCTTCGTGTAGAATATATTTTGCTCAATTCTCTTCTTAAACATCTCATCATTGATATCCTTATCAACAAAATCTAAGGCTGATACCTGGTATTTATAGGTGAGAGTCGCAAACTCTGATCGACTGGTAATAAAGACGATAATGGCATAAGGATTGTAATGACGAATGAGTTGAGCCACTTCAAATCCCTTTTTTTCAATCCCATGAATATCGATATCTAGGAAATAAAGCTGATTTACTTCATCGTTTTCAATGTATTCTTCAAATTCACGGACTTTTCCCGTTGTCTTGTATGATATTGGAATATTCGATTCTTTCGAAATTTCATCCAATATTCTTTCTAGTCTCACTTGATGTTCAATAACATCCTCTAAAATTAAAACTTTCATTCAAATTCCCTCTTAAATCTAATAATTTGTCTAAATGTACTGCCTTCCATCTCTGTTTCTAAAATAATATTGTTGTACTTATCCAGTAGTTCTTTCACATTATTTAATCCGACTCCACGATTTCTTCCCTTAGTAGAGAATCCTAAAGCAAATAGGTCTCCTGAAGGAGTCATCGTCATTTTACATGAATTCTGAATCACAATCACTGTTTCAGTTTCCATCTTAATAACTGCTACTTCCATCTGTTTTTTATAACTATCAGCCGATCCTTCCACAGCATTGTTCAATAAAACACTCATAATACGAACTAAATCCAGCAAGTCTATTGGTAGTCTAGTAATTATATCTTTTACTTCCAGTGTAAACTCTACACCATTATTTCGAGCATAGACAATTGACTGTGCAACCAAACTTCGTAAAGCTGAATCTTCTATGTTGTTCAAATCAAAGTAAGTGTACTTATCTGAACGCAGTTTATGATTGGCTTTGACCAAAACTTCATTGTAAATTCTGTCAATTTCCTGTAAATCACCACTGTCAATTGCCATCTGCATACTGACAAGCATCCCAGCATAATCATGTCGAAAACCACGAATTTCATTATATAGACCGACAATTTCATCTGTATAATTCTGTAAATGTTTCTGTTCAAATTTCTTCTGCTTCAAAGCAATCTCTTTCTCCATTTGTTCTTTATGCGAATTCATTGCAAAAAAGGTCAAAAGTAGAGAAATAAAGACAATAGATGATAAAATACTTCCAAAACTATTCAAATGTTTAATCGTACTTACCATATCTGAAACGAAAGATACAATATGGAGCAGTAGTAAAGCAAAAAATACTTTTTTCAAGAAAGGATAGAGGTAGTCTTTGTCAAAATAGGATAGTTCCAAATGGAAATAATGAATGATTTTTAAGACAACAAAATAGGTCAACACCGTTACAACGAAAAAGAATGGGTCATGATATTGTGAAACAAAGTTATCTCCTGTTATAGAGGAGAAAGTTACGGACAGAAAGTTATGAGTGCTCTCATATAAAAGAGATAGTAGTAAACTTAGGAATAGTCCTCTATCCCTCTCATACTGTTTAATCCATCGAAAATAGGAATATAAGCCCAAAGGAAATAAAAATCTTTCAATCACTATTTCATCTAAATATAGAAGATAAAAGGAAAGTTCAAGTACTGCTTCTACTAGTAATGTATAGATACCAAAAAAATATAGTTCCTTTGATTTTATTTGACCTTTACAAATTAAACGGTAACTGTGACTAATAATTAAAAAATGACCAATAACTGTCCCAAATCCAAATAAATTCATTACTCTTTCCCCTTATTTTATTACTTTTTTCTTGGGAAAATAAAATCACGGAGGATTTTTGGCAGTCTCATCTCCCCACCTTTAATCTCCTGCAAGTCTTTTTCCTTCAAGGCTACAAACTGTTCCAATTTAACTGTGTTTTTCATAATAAAATCTCCTAAAATGTTTTTTCTTGTAAGCTAACTTACAAAAACCATTATACAAAATGGAATTTCGTTTTAGATAAAATTCTCTCAACTGTCATTTTTTTCTCCTCAAGTGTACTTTTTTAAGAAAAAAGCCGGGAAAATTCCCAGCTTTGCTACTATATTGATCCCAGCAGGATTCGAACCTGCGACCGTTCGCTTAGAAGGCGAATGCTCTATCCAGCTGAGCTATGAGACCTAATACAATTATTCTACCAAAAATTCAATTAAAAGTCAATTTTCTATTTATGATAGGGCGAGCCCTGCTGAATCGTAAAAGCGCGATAGATTTGTTCAACAAGGACTAGTCTCATTAACTGATGGGGCAAAGTTAGACGGCCAAAACTAACAGAAAGATTAGCTCTCTTTTTTACAGCTGATGATAATCCTAAACTCCCTCCAATAATAAAGGTAAGAGTAGAAAATCCTTTTATAGAAGCTTCTTCTAACTGCTTACTAAATTCTTCTGAAGAAAGTGTTTTCCCCTCAATGGCTAACACAATAACAAAATCACGATCACTAACTTTTGATAAAATTCTCTGACCTTCTATTTCTAAAATCTTTTGATTTTCTGACTCACTAGCCCTATCTGGTGTTTTTTCATCTGCCGGCTCAATCATTTCAAGCTTAGCAAATCGAGAAATTCGTTTTGAATACTCTGCAATACCATCTTTTAAATACTTTTCTTTCAGTTTCCCAACTGTTACAACTTTAATTTTCATGACTCTATTCTAGCATATTCTTTATTTTTTCACATCTTATTCACAAAATAAAAGGTTAATTTTAACTGAGAAAACCACAGATTTTAGAAAGTTATCCACAATCTGTGAAAAACTTTTGTATTTAAGTTATAATTAAGCTAGTCAGTTTATACTTTCAGTAATTTCAAACATATGGAGGCAAATATGAAACATCTAAAAACATTTTACAAAAAATGGTTTCAATTATTAATCGTTATCGTCATTAGCTTTATTAGTGGAGCCTTGGGTAGTTTTTCAATAACTCAACTAACTCAAAAAAGTGGTGTAAGTAGCTCTAACAACAATAGTACTATTACACAAACTGCCTATAAGAACGAAAATTCAACAACACAGGCTGTTAATAAAGTAAAAGATGCCGTTGTATCCGTTATTACTTATTCAGCAAATAGACAAAATAGCGTATTTGGCAATGATGAGACTGATACAGATTCTCAGCAAATCTCTAGTGAGGGATCTGGCGTTATTTATAAAAAGAATGATAAAGAAGCTTACATCGTCACCAACAATCACGTTATAAATGGCGCTAGCAAAGTAGATATTCGATTATCAGATGGGACTAAAGTACCTGGAGAAATTGTCGGAGCGGATACTTTCTCTGATATTGCTGTCGTCAAAATCTCTTCAGAAAAAGTGACAACAGTAGCTGAGTTTGGTGATTCTAGCAAGTTAACCGTAGGAGAAACTGCTATTGCCATTGGTAGTCCGTTAGGTTCTGAATATGCAAATACTGTCACTCAAGGTATCGTATCTAGTCTTAATCGAAATGTATCTTTAAAATCTGAAGATGGACAAGCCATTTCTACAAAAGCCATCCAAACTGATACTGCTATTAATCCAGGTAACTCTGGTGGCCCACTGATCAATATCCAAGGACAGGTTATCGGAATTACCTCAAGTAAAATTGCCACAAATGGAGGAACATCTGTAGAAGGTCTTGGTTTTGCAATCCCTGCAAATGATGCTATCAATATTATTGAACAGTTAGAAAAAAACGGAAAAGTGACGCGTCCAGCTTTGGGAATCCAGATGGTTAATTTATCTAATGTGAGTACAAGCGACATCAGAAGACTCAATATTCCAAGTAATGTTACATCTGGTGTAGTTGTTCGTTCGATACAAAGTAATATGCCTGCCAATGGTCACCTTGAAAAATACGATGTAATTACAAAAGTAGATGACAAAGAGATTGCTTCATCAACAGACTTACAAAGTGCTCTTTACAATCATTCTATCGGAGACACCATTAAGATCACTTACTATCGCAACGGTAAAGAAGAAACTACATCTATTAAACTTGACAAGAGTTCAGGTGATTTAGAATCTTAATTGACATCTATGTAAAGAAAGCTTTACATAAGAGAAAAGATGTGTTAGTGTAGAATCATGGAAAAATTTGAAATGATTTCTATCACAGATATACAAAAAAATCCCTATCAACCCCGAAAAGAATTTGATAGAGAAAAACTAGATGAACTAGCACAGTCTATCAAAGAAAATGGGGTCATTCAACCGATTATTGTTCGTCAATCTCCTGTTATTGGTTATGAAATCCTTGCAGGAGAGAGACGCTATCGGGCTTCACTTTTAGCTGGTCTACGGTCTATCCCAGCTGTTGTTAAACAGATTTCAGACCAAGAGATGATGGTTCAGTCCATTATTGAAAATTTACAGAGAGAAAATTTAAACCCAATAGAAGAAGCACGCGCCTATGAATCTCTCGTAGAGAAAGGATTCACCCATGCTGAAATTGCAGATAAAATGGGCAAGTCTCGTCCATATATCAGCAACTCCATTCGTTTACTTTCCTTGCCAGAACAGATTCTCTCAGAAGTAGAAAATGGCAAACTATCACAAGCCCATGCGCGTTCCCTAGTTGGGTTAAATAAGGAACAACAAGACTATTTCTTTCAACGGATTATAGAAGAAGATATTTCTGTAAGGAAGTTAGAAGCTCTTCTGACAGAGAAAAAACAAAAGAAACAGCAAAAAACGAATCATTTCATACAAAATGAAGAAAAACAGTTAAGAAAACTACTCGGATTAGATGTAGAAATTAAACTATCTAAAAAAGACAGTGGAAAAATCATTATTTCTTTTTCAAATCAAGAAGAATATAGTAGAATTATCAACAGCCTGAAATAAGGCTGTTCTTTTATTTTTTTATCTCACAAGGTTATCCACTATGTTTTTCGATAAAAAGCTTAATAAATCAATAATTTCTTCTTTTATCCCCAACCTGTGGATAAAGTTTGGTAACATTGTGGATTATTTTTCACAGCTTGTGGAAAATTCTTGCTATCTATGGTAAAATATCTCTAGTATTAAACTTTTAAATAGTAAAGGAGGAGAAAAGATTGAAAGAAAAACAATTTTGGAATCGTATATTAGAATTTGCACAAGAAAGACTGACTCGATCCATGTATGATTTCTATGCTATTCAAGCTGAACTCATCAAGGTAGAGGAAAATGTTGCCACTATATTTCTACCTCGCTCTGAAATGGAAATGGTCTGGGAAAAACAACTAAAAGATATTATTGTAGTAGCTGGTTTTGAAATTTATGACGCTGAAATAACTCCCCACTATATTTTCACCAAACCTCAAGATACGACTAGCTCACAAGTTGAAGAAGCTACAAATTTAACTCTTTATGACTATAGTCCAAAGTTAGTATCTATTCCTTATTCAGATACGGGATTAAAAGAAAAGTATACCTTTGATAACTTTATTCAAGGGGATGGAAATGTTTGGGCTGTATCAGCCGCTTTAGCTGTCTCTGAAGATTTGGCTCTGACCTATAACCCTCTTTTTATCTATGGAGGACCAGGCCTTGGTAAGACTCACTTATTAAACGCTATTGGAAATGAAATTCTAAAAAATATTCCAAATGCACGTGTCAAATACATACCTGCTGAAAGCTTTATTAATGACTTTCTTGATCACCTAAGACTTGGGGAAATGGAAAAATTTAAAAAAACCTATCGTAGTCTTGATCTTTTGTTAATCGATGATATCCAGTCACTCAGCGGAAAAAAAGTCGCAACTCAGGAAGAATTTTTCAATACCTTTAACGCCCTTCATGACAAGCAAAAACAGATTGTCCTAACCAGTGATCGTAGTCCAAAACATTTAGAAGGGCTCGAGGAGAGGCTTGTCACGCGCTTTAGTTGGGGATTGACACAAACTATCACACCCCCTGACTTTGAAACACGCATTGCCATTTTACAAAGTAAAACGGAACATTTAGGCTACAATTTCCAAAGTGATACTCTAGAATACCTAGCTGGGCAATTTGATTCAAATGTTCGAGATCTTGAGGGAGCCATAAACGACATCACTTTAATTGCCAGAGTAAAAAATATCAAGGATATCACTATTGATATTGCTGCAGAAGCTATTAGAGCTCGAAAACAAGATGTTAGCCAAATGCTCGTCATCCCAATTGACAAAATCCAAAATGAAGTTGGTAACTTCTATGGAGTTAGTGTCAAAGAAATGAAGGGAAGCAGACGCCTTCAAAACATTGTGTTAGCCCGTCAAGTAGCCATGTATTTATCTAGAGAACTAACAGATAATAGTCTTCCAAAAATTGGGAAGGAATTTGGTGGAAAAGATCATACAACAGTTATTCATGCCCATGCTAAAATTAAATCTTTGATTGATGAAGACGATAATTTACGCTTAGAAATTGAATCAATCAAAAAGAAAATCAAATAAGTTGTGGATAACTTTTACTTTATTATCTTTTTTATCCACATTTTTTAAACAAGCCAAAAAACTTGATATGACTTGTTTAAAGTCTGTTTTCCACAGATTTCACAGACTCTATTATTACTATTATCCTTCTAATACTAAAAATAAATAAAGGAGAATCCATGATTCATTTTTCAATTAATAAAAATTTATTTCTACAAGCCTTAAATACAACTAAAAGAGCTATTAGTTCTAAAAATGCCATTCCTATTTTATCAACTGTCAAAATTGACGTGACCAATGAAGGTGTTACTTTAATTGGTTCAAATGGTCAAATTTCAATTGAAAATTTTATTTCTCAAAAAAATGAAGATGCTGGTCTATTAATTACTTCTTTAGGTTCGATCCTTCTTGAAGCTTCTTTCTTTATCAATGTGGTATCTAGCCTACCTGATGTAACTCTTGATTTTAAAGAAATTGAACAAAATCAAATTGTTTTAACCAGCGGCAAATCAGAAATTACCTTAAAAGGAAAAGATAGTGAACAGTATCCACGAATCCAAGAAATTTCAGCAAGCACTCCTTTGGTTCTTGAAACAAAATTGCTCAAGAAAATTATCAATGAAACAGCTTTTGCTGCAAGTACACAAGAAAGTCGTCCAATTTTAACAGGTGTTCATTTTGTATTGAGTCAGCATAAGGAGCTAAAAACAGTGGCAACAGACTCTCATCGTCTAAGCCAGAAAAAATTAATGCTTGAGAAAAATAGTGATGATTTTGATGTCGTGATTCCTAGCCGTTCTCTACGCGAATTTTCAGTGGTATTTACAGATGATATCGAAACTGTAGAGATTTTCTTTGCCAATAACCAAATCCTCTTTAGAAGCGAAAATATTAGCTTCTATACTCGTCTCCTAGAAGGAAACTATCCTGATACAGATCGCTTGATTCCAACAGACTTTAACACTACTATTACTTTTGATGTGGTAAACTTACGCCAGTCAATGGAGCGTGCTCGTCTTTTATCAAGTGCGACTCAAAATGGTACTGTGAAACTTGAAATTAAAGGTGGTATTGTTA
Organism: Streptococcus sp. 3874; assembly: GCF_013276425.1. Lineage (NCBI taxonomy): Bacteria > Bacillati > Bacillota > Bacilli > Lactobacillales > Streptococcaceae > Streptococcus > Streptococcus sp. 3874. The sequence continues at coordinate 41,982 of NZ_VMLA01000013.1, forward strand.
GCGCCCATGTTCACTCTCCAGAAGTTGGTAAAGTAAACGAAGAAATCGATACTGATCAGGTTACTGGTGAAGATTTGACCATTAGTTTCAACCCAACTTACTTAATTGATTCTCTTAAAGCTTTAAATAGCGAAAAGGTTACCATTAGCTTTATCTCAGCTGTTCGTCCATTTACTCTTGTGCCAGCAGATACTGACGAAGACTTCATGCAGCTCATTACACCAGTTCGTACAAATTAAGTGAAAGAGGTTGAGCTTAGCTCGCCTCTTTTATGATATAATCGAAAAAGAAAAGGAGAATAGTATGTATCAAGTTGGAAATTTTGTTGAAATGAAAAAACCACATGCTTGCACCATCAAGTCAACAGGTAAAAAGGCCAATCGTTGGGAAATTACACGTGTAGGAGCAGATATCAAAATCAAATGCAGTAATTGTGACCATGTTGTCATGATGGGGCGCTATGATTTTGATCGAAAAATGAATAAAATTATTGACTGAACCCCCTTAGTTAGAGGGTTAGCAAGTTTTCCCTTTTTGTGTTATAATATTAGGGATTGAAATGAAAACGGAGAATGAGAAATATGGCTTTGACAGCAGGTATCGTTGGTTTGCCAAACGTTGGTAAATCAACACTATTTAATGCAATTACAAAAGCAGGAGCAGAGGCAGCAAACTACCCATTTGCGACGATTGATCCAAACGTTGGAATGGTTGAAGTTCCAGATGAACGCCTACAAAAACTAACTGAAATGATTACTCCTAAAAAGACAGTGCCAACAACATTTGAATTTACAGATATTGCAGGGATTGTAAAAGGAGCTTCAAAAGGAGAAGGGCTAGGGAATAAATTCTTGGCCAATATTCGTGAAGTAGATGCGATTGTTCACGTAGTTCGTGCTTTTGATGATGAAAATGTGATGCGCGAGCAAGGACGTGAAGACGCCTTTGTAGATCCACTTGCCGATATTGACACCATTAACCTAGAATTGATTCTTGCTGACTTAGAATCGGTGAACAAACGATATGCGCGTGTAGAAAAGATGGCACGTACGCAAAAAGATAAAGAATCAGTAGCTGAGTTTAATGTTCTTCAAAAGATTAAACCAGTCCTTGAAGATGGGAAATCAGCTCGAACTATTGAATTTACAGATGAGGAACAAAAGGTTGTAAAAGGTCTTTTCCTTTTGACGACTAAACCAGTGCTCTATGTTGCTAATGTTGACGAGGATGTGGTTTCAGAACCTGACTCTATCGACTATGTCAAACAAATTCGTGAATTTGCAGCGACAGAAAATGCTGAAGTAGTCGTCATTTCTGCGCGTGCTGAGGAAGAAATTTCTGAATTGGACGATGAAGATAAAAAAGAGTTTCTTGAAGCCATTGGTTTGACAGAATCAGGTGTAGATAAGTTGACGCGTGCAGCTTACCACTTGCTTGGATTGGGAACTTACTTCACAGCTGGTGAAAAAGAAGTTCGCGCTTGGACTTTCAAACGTAGTATGAAGGCTCCTCAAGCAGCTGGGATTATCCACTCAGACTTTGAAAAAGGATTTATTCGTGCAGTAACCATGTCATATGAGGATTTAGTGAAATACGGATCTGAAAAGGCCGTAAAAGAAGCTGGACGCTTGCGTGAAGAAGGAAAAGAATATATCGTTCAAGATGGCGATATCATGGAATTCCGCTTTAATGTCTAAAAAATTAATAAATGGTGTCAATTAGGTTGGAAAAAAATTCCAACCCTTTTGGCTTTTGAAAGGAAAAATAAATGACCAAATTACTTGTAGGCTTGGGAAATCCAGGAGATAAATATTTTGAAACAAAACACAATGTTGGATTTATGTTGATTGACCAACTAGCGAAAAAACAAAATGTCACTTTTACACATGATAAGATATTTCAAGCTGACCTAGCATCCTTTTTCCTAAATGGAGAAAAAATTTATCTTGTCAAACCAACGACATTTATGAATGAAAGTGGAAAAGCGGTTCATGCTTTATTGACTTATTATGGTTTGGATATTGAAGATTTACTCATCATTTACGATGATCTTGACATGGAAGTTGGAAAGATTCGTTTAAGAGCAAAAGGTTCAGCAGGTGGTCATAATGGTATCAAGTCTATTATTCAACATATTGGAACCCAAACCTTTAATCGTGTTAAGATTGGAATCGGAAGACCTAAAAATGGCATGTCAGTTGTTAACCATGTTTTGAGTACCTTTGACAAGGATGATTATATCGGTATTTTACAGTCTATTGACAAAGTTGACGACTCTGTAAACTACTATTTACAAGAGAAAAACTTTGAAAAAACGATGCAGAGGTATAACGGATAAATGGTGACCTTATTAGATTTATTCTCAGAAAATGATCAGATAAAAAAATGGCATCAAAATCTGACAGATAAGAAAAGACAATTAATGTTAGGTTTGTCAACTTCTACAAAAGCTTTAGCAATAGCTAGTAGTTTGAGACAGGAAGATAAGATTGTGTTATTGACGTCAACTTATGGAGAAGCAGAAGGACTTGTTAGTGATCTTCTATCTATCTTGGGTGAGGAATTTGTCTATCCATTTTTGGTAGATGACTCCCCTATGGTAGAATTTTTGATGTCTTCACAAGAAAAAATCATTTCACGGGTTGAAGCCTTGCGTTTTTTGACTGATTCATCTAAGAAAGGGATTTTAGTTTGTAATATCGCAGCAAGTCGATTGATTTTACCGTCTCCAAATGTATTCAAAGATAGTATTGTAAAAATCTCAATCGGTGAAGAATATGATCAACACGCGATTATCCATCAGTTGAAGGAAATTGGCTATCGAAAAGTTACACAAGTACAAACTCAAGGCGAATTTAGTCTTCGAGGAGATATTTTAGATATTTTTGAAATATCCCAGTTAGAACCTTGCCGAATTGAGTTTTTTGGTGATGAAATTGATGGTATCAGGTCATTTGAAGTAGAAACACAATTATCGAAAGAAAATAAGACAGAACTCACCATATTTCCAGCTAGCGACATAATTTTGAGAGAAAAGGATTATCAACGAGGTCAGTCAGCTTTAGAAAAACAGATTTCAAAAACGTTATCACCTATTTTAAAATCATACTTAGAAGAAATTCTTTCAAGTTTTCACCAAAAACAAATGCATTCTGATTCACGGAAATTTTTATCTTTATGCTATGATAAGACATGGACTGTATTTGATTATATTGAAAAAAACATACCAATATTCTTTGATGATTATCAAAAATTGATGAATCAGTATGAAGTCTTTGAAAGAGAATTAGCGCAGTACTTTACAGAAGAATTACAGAATAGTAAAGCATTTTCTGATATGCAGTATTTTGCTGATATTGAACAAATCTATAAAAAACAAAGTCCGGTGACTTTTTTCTCTAATCTTCAAAAGGGACTAGGAAATCTCAAGTTTGACCAAATTTATCAATTTAATCAATATCCTATGCAGGAGTTTTTCAATCAATTTTCTTTTTTAAAAGAAGAAATTGAACGATACAAAAAAATGGATTACACTATTATCCTGCAATCTAGCAATTCAATGGGAAGTAAAACATTGGAGGATATGTTAGAGGAATATCAGATTAAATTGGATTCCAGAGATAAGTCAAGAATCTATCAACAATCTGTAAACTTAATTGAGAGTAACCTAAGACATGGTTTTCATTTTGTAGATGAAAAGATTTTATTGATAACTGAACATGAGATTTTTCAAAAGAAATTGAAACGTCGTTTTCGAAGACAGCATGTTTCAAACGCAGAGAGATTAAAAGATTACAATGAACTTGAAAAAGGAGATTACGTTGTTCACCATATTCATGGGATTGGTCAATATCTAGGAATTGAAACAATTGAAATCAAGGGGATTCACCGTGATTATGTTAGTGTTCAATACCAAAACGGGGATCAAATCTCTATCCCAGTAGAACAGATTCATCTACTGTCTAAATATGTTTCAAGTGATGGGAAAGCTCCAAAACTCAATAAATTAAATGACGGTCATTTTAAAAAAGCAAAGCAAAAAGTTAAGAACCAGGTAGAGGATATAGCAGACGATTTAATCAAACTCTATTCTGAGCGTAGTCAGTTGAAGGGTTTTGCTTTTTCAGCTGATGATGAAGATCAACATGCTTTTGATGATGCATTTCCTTATGTTGAAACGGATGATCAACTTCGTAGTATTGAGGAAATCAAGAGGGATATGCAAGATTCTCAGCCAATGGATAGGCTATTGGTTGGGGATGTTGGTTTTGGAAAGACTGAAGTTGCAATGCGTGCAGCCTTTAAGGCTGTCAATGATCACAAACAGGTTGTCGTTCTAGTTCCGACGACGGTTTTAGCGCAACAGCACTATACGAATTTTAAGGAACGATTCCAAAATTTTGCAGTTAATATTGATGTGTTGAGTCGCTTTAGAAGTAAAAAAGAGCAGACTGAAACACTTGAAAAATTGAAAAACGGTCAAGTCGATATTTTAATTGGAACACATCGTGTTCTGTCAAAAGATGTTGTGTTTTCTGATTTGGGCTTGATGATTATTGATGAAGAACAACGATTTGGTGTCAAGCACAAGGAAACCTTGAAAGAGTTGAAGAAACAAGTGGATGTCCTAACTTTGACCGCTACGCCAATCCCTCGTACCCTCCATATGTCTATGTTGGGAATCAGAGATTTGTCTGTTATTGAAACTCCGCCGACTAATCGTTATCCTGTTCAGACCTATGTTTTGGAAAAGAATGATAGTGTCATTCGTGATGCTGTTTTGCGTGAAATGGAGCGTGGAGGTCAAGTTTACTATCTTTACAATAAAGTTGACACGATTGACCAGAAGGTTTCAGAATTACAGGAGTTGATTCCAGAGGCTTCGATTGGTTATGTTCACGGACAAATGAGTGAAATCCAGTTGGAAAATACTCTACTAGACTTTATTGAGGGACAATACGATATCTTGGTGACGACTACCATTATTGAGACAGGGGTGGACATTCCAAATGCCAATACTTTGTTTATTGAAAATGCAGACCATATGGGCTTGTCAACCTTGTATCAGTTAAGAGGAAGAGTCGGCCGTAGTAATCGTATTGCTTATGCCTATCTCATGTATCGTCCAGAAAAATCGATTAGTGAAGTCTCTGAAAAGAGATTAGAAGCGATTAAAGGATTTACAGAATTGGGATCCGGATTTAAGATTGCTATGCGAGATCTTTCGATTCGTGGAGCAGGGAATCTCCTAGGAAAATCCCAGTCTGGTTTCATTGATTCTGTTGGTTTTGAATTGTATTCGCAGTTATTAGAGGAAGCTATTGCTAAACGAAACGGTAATGCTAACACAAGAACCAAAGGGAATGCTGAGTTGATTTTGCAAATTGATGCCTATCTTCCTGATACTTATATTTCTGATCAACGACATAAGATTGAAATTTACAAGAAAATTCGTCAAATTGACAGCTGTGTCAATTATGAAGAGTTACAAGAGGAGTTGATAGACCGTTTTGGAGAATACCCAGATGTAGTTGCTTATCTTTTAGAGATTGGTTTAGTCAAGTCATATTTGGACAAGGTCTTTGTTCAACGTGTGGAAAGAAAAGATAATAAAATTACAATTCAATTTGAAAAAGTCACTCAACGACTGTTTTTAGCTCAAGATTATTTTAAATCTTTATCCGCAACGAACTTAAAAGCAGGCATCGCTGAGAATAAGGGATCAATGGAGCTTGTATTTGATGTCCGAAATAAGAAAGATTATGAAATTTTAGAAGGTCTGCTGATTTTTGGAGAAAGTTTATTAGAGATAAAAGAGTCTAAGAAAGAAAATTCCATTTGATATTTTTCTTCTATAAAGTAGATAAAAATGGTACAATAATAAGTTGAGGTAATAAGGATGAGATTAGACAAATATTTAAAAGTATCACGAATTATCAAGCGTCGTACAGTCGCAAAGGAAGTAGCAGATAAAGGCAGAATTAAGGTTAATGGAATCTTGGCCAAAAGTTCAACGGATTTGAAAGTTAATGACCAAGTTGAAATTCGCTTTGGCAATAAGTTGCTACTTGTAAAAGTACTGGAGATGAAAGATAGTACAAAAAAAGAAGATGCAGCAGGCATGTATGAAATTATCAGTGAAACACGGGTAGAAGAAAATGTCTAAAAATATTGTACAATTGAATAATTCTTTTATTCAAAATGAACACCAACGTCGTCGCTACCTGATGAAAGAACGACAAAAACGGAATCGTTTTATGGGGTGGGTATTGATTTTGATTATGCTATTATTTATCTTGCCAACTTTTAATTTAGCGCAGAGCTATCAGCAATTACTCCAAAGACGTCAGCAATTAGCAGACTTGCAAACTCAGTATCAAACCTTGAGTGATGAAAAGGATAAGGAGACAGCATTTGCTACCAAGTTGAAAGATGAGGATTATGCTGCCAAATATACACGAGCGAAGTACTATTATTCTAAGTCGAGGGAAATAGTTTATACGATTCCTGACTTGCTTCAAAGGTGATAAAATGGAAAATTTATTAGATGTAATTGAGCAATTTTTGAGTTTATCAGATGAAAAGCTGGAAGAATTGGCTGATAAAAATCAATTATTGCGTTTACAAGAAGAAAAGGAAAGGAAGAATGCGTAAATTCTTAATTATTTTGTTGCTACCGAGTTTTTTGACCATCTCAAAAGTCGTTAGCACAGAAAAAGAAGTCGTCTATACTTCGAAAGAAATTTATTACCTTTCACAATCTGACTTTGGTATTTATTTTAGAGAAAAGCTAAGTTCTCCTATGGTTTATGGAGAAGTTCCTGTCTATGCGAATGAAGATTTAGTAGTGGAATCTGGAAAATTGACTCCTAAAACAAGTTTTCAAATAACCGAGTGGCGCTTAAATAAACAAGGAATTCCGGTATTTAAGCTATCAAATCATCAATTTATAGCTGCGGACAAACGATTTTTATATGATCAGTCAGAGGTAACTTCAACAATAAAAAAAGTATGGTTAGAATCTGACTTTAAACTGTATAATAGCCCTTATGATTTAAAAGAAGTGAAATCATCCTTATCAGCTTATTCGCAAGTATCAATCGACAAAACCATGTTTGTAGAAGGAAGAGAATTTCTACATATTGATCAGGTTGGATGGGTAGCTAAAGAATCAACTTCTGAAGAAGATAATCGGATGAGTAAAGTCCAAGAAATGTTATCGGAAAAATATCAGAAGGATTCATTCTCTATTTATGTTAAGCAACTGACTACTGGAAAAGAAGCAGGTATCAATCAAGATGAAAAGATGTATGCAGCTAGCGTTTTGAAACTCCCTTATCTCTATTATGCGCAAGAAAAAATAAATGATGGTCTTTATCAGTTAGATACGACTGTAAAATACGTATCTGCAGTCAATGATTTTCCAGGTTCTTATAAACCAGAGGGAAGTGGTAGTCTTCCTAAAAAAGAGGATAATAAAGAGTATTCTCTCAAGGACTTAATCACAAAAGTATCTAAAGAATCTGATAATGTAGCTCATAATCTATTGGGTTATTACATTTCAAACCAATCTGATGCCACATTCAAATCCAAGATGTCTGCCATTATGGGAGATGATTGGAATCCAAAAGAAAAATTGATTTCTTCCAAGATGGCCGGGAAGGTCATGGAAGCTATTTATAATCAAAATGGATTTGTGCTAGAGTCTTTGACTAAAACAGATTTTGATAATCAGCGAATTGCCAAAGGTGTTTCTGTGAAGGTAGCTCATAAAATTGGGGATGCGGACGAATTTAAGCATGATACGGGTGTTATCTACGCAGATTTTCCATTTATTCTTTCTATTTTCACTAAGAATTCTGATTATGATACGATTTCTCAGATAGCCAAGGATGTTTATGAGGTTCTAAAATGAGAGAACAAGATTTTTTAAATCATTTTCTCAAGAGAGGATATTTTAAAAAGCATACTAAGGTGGTGCTAGCTCTTTCTGGTGGATTAGATTCTATGTTTCTATTTAAGGTATTGTTTACTTATCAAAAAGAGTTAGAGATTGAATTGATTCTGGCTCATGTGAATCATAAGCAGAGAATTGAATCAGATTGGGAAGAACAGGAATTAAGGAAGTTGGCTGCTGAATCTGGACTTCCTATTTATGTCAGCAATTTTTCAGGAGAATTTTCAGAAGCGCGTGCACGAAATTTTCGCTATGATTTTTTTCAAGAGGTCATGAAAAAGACAGGTGCGACAGCCTTAGTCACTGCCCACCATGCGGATGACCAGGTGGAAACGATTTTGATGCGCTTGATTCGAGGTACTCGCTTGCGCTATCTATCAGGAATTAAGGAGAAGCAAGTAGTCGGAGAGATAGAAATCATTCGTCCCTTCTTGCATTTTCAGAAAAAAGACTTTCCATCAATTTTTCACTTTGAAGATACATCAAATCAGGAGAATCATTATTTTCGAAATCGTATTCGAAACTCTTACTTACCAGAATTGGAAAAAGAAAATCCTCGATTTAGGGATGCAATCTTAGGCATTGGCAATGAAATTTTAGATTATGATTTGGCAATAGCTGAATTATCTAACAATATTAATGTGGAAGATTTACAGCAGTTATTTTCTTACTCTGAGTCTACACAAAGAGTTTTACTTCAAACTTATCTGAATCGTTTTCCAGATTTGAATCTTACAAAAGCTCAGTTTGCTGAAGTTCAGCAGATTTTAAAATCTAAAAGCCAGTATCGTCATCCGATTAAAAATGGCTATGAATTGATAAAAGAGTACCAACAGTTTCAGATTTGTAAAATCAGTCCGCAGGCTGATGAAAAGGAAGATGAACTTGTGTTACACTATCAAAATCAGGTAGCTTATCAAGGATATTTATTTTCTTTTGGACTTCCATTAGAAGGTGAATCAATTCAACAAATACCTGTTTCACGTGAAACATCCATACACATTCGTCATCGAAAAACAGGAGATGTTTTGATTCAAAATGGGCATAGAAAAAAACTCAGACGTTTATTTATTGATTTGAAAATCCCTATGGAAAAGCGAAAATCTGCTCTGATTATTGAGCAATTTGGTGAAATTGTCTCAATTTTGGGAATTGCGACCAGTAATTTGAGTAAAAACACGAAAAATGATATAATGAACACTGTACTTTATATAGAAAAAATAGATAGGTAAAAAAATGTTAGAAAACGATATTAAAAAAATTCTCGTTTCACACGATGAAATTACAGAAGCTGCTAAAAAATTAGGTGCTCAACTCACTAAAGACTATGCAGGAAAAAATCCAATCTTAGTCGGGATTTTAAAAGGATCTATTCCTTTTATGGCTGAATTGGTTAAACATATTGATACACATATTGAAATGGACTTCATGATGGTTTCTAGCTACCATGGTGGAACAGCAAGTAGTGGTGTTATCAATATTAAACAAGATGTGACTCAAGATATCAAAGGAAGACATGTTCTATTTGTAGAAGATATCATTGATACAGGTCAAACTTTGAAGAATTTGCGAGATATGTTTATTGCAAGAGAAGCAGCTTCTGTTAAGATTGCAACCTTGTTGGATAAACCAGAAGGACGTGTTGTAGAAATTGAGGCAGACTATACCTGCTTTACTATCCCAAATGAGTTTGTAGTAGGTTATGGTTTAGACTACAAAGAAAATTATCGTAATCTTCCTTATGTTGGAGTATTGAAAGAAGAAGTGTATTCAAATTAGAAAGAATAATTTTTAATGAAAAAACAAAATAATGGTTTAATTAAAAATCCATTTCTATGGTTATTACTTATTTTTTTCCTAGTTACAGCTTACCAGTATTTTAGTACAGGTAGTGTTGCAGGGAAAAGTGAGCAAATTAATTATACAGAATTGGTAAAAGAAATTACCGATGACAATGTAAAAGAATTAACCTACCAACCAAATGGCAGTGTTATCGAAGTTTCGGGTGTTTATAAAAATCCTAAAACAAGTAGAGAAGAAACAGGCATTCAGTTTTTCACGCCATCTGTTACTAAGGTAGAGAAATTTACCAGCACTATTCTTCCTGCAGATACTACCGTATCAGAATTGCAAAAACTTGCTACTGACCATAAAGCAGAAGTAACTGTTAAGCATGAAAGTTCAAGTGGTATGTGGATTAATCTACTCGTATCCATTGTGCCATTTGGAATTCTATTCTTCTTCCTATTCTCTATGATGGGAAATATGGGAGGAGGAAATGGCCGTAATCCAATGAGTTTTGGACGTAGTAAGGCTAAAGCTGCAAATAAAGAAGATATTAAAGTAAGATTTTCAGATGTTGCTGGAGCTGAGGAAGAAAAACAAGAACTAGTTGAAGTTGTTGAATTCTTAAAAGATCCAAAACGATTTACAAAACTTGGGGCTCGTATTCCAGCAGGTGTCCTTCTGGAGGGACCTCCGGGAACAGGTAAAACTTTGCTTGCTAAAGCAGTCGCCGGAGAAGCAGGTGTTCCATTCTTGAGTATCTCAGGTTCTGATTTTGTAGAAATGTTTGTCGGAGTTGGAGCTAGTCGTGTTCGTTCTCTTTTTGAAGATGCCAAAAAAGCAGCGCCAGCTATCATCTTTATCGATGAAATTGATGCTGTTGGTCGCCAACGTGGTGTCGGCCTCGGTGGAGGAAATGATGAACGTGAGCAAACCTTGAACCAACTCTTGATTGAGATGGATGGTTTTGAGGGAAATGAAGGGATTATCGTCATTGCTGCGACAAACCGTTCAGATGTACTAGACCCTGCCCTTTTACGTCCAGGACGTTTTGATAGAAAAGTATTGGTTGGTCGCCCTGATGTTAAAGGTCGTGAAGCAATCTTGAAAGTTCATGCTAAGAACAAGCCTTTAGCAGAAGATGTTGATTTGAAATTAGTGGCTCAACAAACTCCAGGCTTTGTTGGTGCTGATTTAGAGAATGTCTTGAATGAAGCAGCCTTGGTTGCTGCTCGTCGCAATAAATCGATAATTGATGCTTCAGATATTGATGAAGCAGAAGATAGAGTGATTGCTGGACCTTCTAAGAAAGATAAGACAGTTTCACAAAAAGAACGTGAATTGGTTGCCTACCATGAGGCAGGACATACCATTGTTGGCCTAGTCTTATCGAATGCCCGCGTTGTTCATAAGGTTACAATTGTACCAAGAGGCCGTGCAGGCGGATACATGATTGCACTTCCTAAAGAAGATCAAATGCTTCTATCTAAAGAAGATATGAAAGAGCAATTGGCTGGCTTAATGGGTGGACGTGTAGCTGAAGAAATTATCTTTAATGTCCAAACTACAGGAGCTTCAAACGACTTTGAACAGGCGACACAAATGGCGCGTGCAATGGTTACAGAGTACGGTATGAGTGAAAAACTTGGCCCAGTACAATATGAAGGAAATCATGCTATGTTTGGTGCACAGAGTCCTCAAAAATCAATTTCAGAACAAACAGCTTATGAAATTGACGAAGAGGTTCGTTTATTATTGAATGAAGCACGAAATAAAGCTGCTGAAATTATTCAGTCAAATCGTGAAACTCACAAGTTGATTGCAGAAGCACTATTGAAATACGAAACATTGGATAGTACACAAATTAAATCTCTCTATGAAACAGGAAAGATGCCTGAAGCAGTAGAAGAGGAATCTCATGCATTATCTTATGATGAAGTAAAGTCAAAAATGAATGATGAAAAATAACCCAAAGAGAGGCAA
>NZ_VMLA01000130.1:0-17654 GCF_013276425.1 Streptococcus sp. 3874
AATGCTTTTTGATTTTAGTTTAGTATTATCGTAGAAAATGGACTCGGTGCTATGGATAAACCGGATGAGAATGGTTATGTAGCAGATGACTATCGGATTACTTACTTAGAGGCCCACATCAAGGCCATGCGAGATGCCATTTACCAAGACGGGGTTGACTTGCTTGGTTATACGACTTGGAGATGTATCGATCCGGTTTCAGCTGGCACAGGGGAAATGAATAAGCGCTATGGCTTTATCTATGTAGATCGAGATAATGTAGGAAATGGGACTCTCAAACGTAGCAAGAAGAAGTCCTTCTATTGGTACAAGGATGTCATTGATAGCAATGGAGCAAGCATCGAGTAGAGCACATTTGTTTACTATTTTTACAAAATCTTCTCCCTACTTTATAAGATGTGAAAAAAGAGTTCAAATGGAACTCTTTTTTTGCTATAATGAGGGGAGAAAAATCAGACAGGAGATCAAGATGTCAGAACCATTATTTTTACAATCAGTTATGCAAGAAAAAATCTGGGGTGGAACCAAGCTACGTGATGAGTTTGGCTACGACATCCCAAATGAAAAAATCGGAGAATATTGGGCTATCTCAGCTCATCCAAATGGAGTCTCTAAAGTTGCCAATGGTCGTTTCGAGGGAACAAATCTGGCTACTTTATATGCAGAGCACCGTGAATTGTTTGGTAATCGTCCTGAGACTGTATTTCCACTCTTGACCAAGATTCTTGATGCCAACGACTGGCTCAGTGTCCAAGTTCACCCAGACGATGCTTACGGACTCGAGCATGAAGGCGAACTCGGAAAAACAGAATGCTGGTACATCATCGCAGCGGATGAAGGTTCAGAGATTATCTACGGCCATAATGCCAAGTCAAAAGAAGAACTCCGCCAGCAAATTGAAGCTAAAAACTGGGATGGTCTATTAACAAAAGTCCCTGTTAAGGCTGGAGATTTCTTCTATGTGCCAAGTGGCACTATGCATGCTATCGGTGCGGGTATCTTGATTCTTGAAACTCAACAATCTAGTGACACCACCTATCGCGTCTATGACTTTGACCGTAAGGATGATAAGGGAAACTTGCGTGAACTTCACCTTGAAAAATCCATTGATGTATTGAACATTGGTGAGCCTGCAAATAGCCGTCCTGTAACTGTCAAAGCTGATGATTTACGCTCAACTCTCCTTGTCTCTAATGATTTCTTTGCAGTTTACAAGTGGGAAATTACTGGAAAAGTTGACTTTGAAAAGACAGCTGACTACAGCTTATTGAGTGTCTTAGCTGGTCAAGGTCAGCTAACTGTTGACGGGAAAAATTATCCAATTCAAAAAGGCAGCCACTTTATCCTACCAAGTGATGTTGAAGCTTGGACTCTGGAAGGGCAAGGTTTGGAATTGATTGTTAGCCATCCATAAAAAGAAAGGGCCTGAGTTCACTACTCAAGTCCTTTTTGATTACATAAATTGGGCAATGAAGACCACAATGATGATGATTGGAATGACGAAACGAAGAAGGAAGAGCGAGACTTGGAACAGTCCTTGTTTCCATGCTCTTTCATCGAGATGGAGTTTCTCTATTGCAAGAGCCTTTTTAAAGATATAGCCTGTAAAAAGTGAAAGGCAGAGAGCTCCAAATGGCATGAGGAGATTGGAAACCAAGAAGTCCATAGCGTCAAAGAAGGCCTTACCAAAAATGTGAACATCCGCCATGACACCGTAAGATAGGGCTGAAGGAATGCCAAAGACAAAGGTCAAAATTCCTAAAATAACACTCCATTTAGCACGCTTGCTGTTGTCCTGATTGGTGATATTGTCTACATTGATTTCCAGCATAACGACAGAAGAAGTGACTGTCGCAAAGAGGAAGAGCAAGAGGAAGAGGATGTAGAAAATGGTTCCAAAAGGCATCTTGTCAAAGAGTTGAGGCAAGACGATAAAGAGTAAGCTCGGTCCCCCTTCAGACTGGATATTGAAGGCTGACATAGCTGGGAAAATGGCGAGACCTGCCATGATGGATACCGAGATATTCATGGCTACGATGGAAATTCCTGATTGGACCAGATTGGTTTTCTTGTCTAAGTAAGAAGCATAGGTCAGCATGGCTGTAACCCCTAGTGAGAGGGCAAAGAAAGATTGTCCCAGAGCATAGAGGAGACCAGCACTGGTCAGTTTTAAAAGTCTGGTTTGAGGAAGTAAAGAACCCCTTCCATGGCATTTGGCAAACTGAGAGAACGACCGATGATGACGACAAAGATGATAAAGAGCAGGGGCATCATGACTTTCGAAGCTCTTTCAATCCCTTTTTGAACCCCACGTGATACAATGAAGATATTCAATAGGATAAAGGTCGCTTGAGCTCCTAGAGCAATGGCTGGATTTGAAATGATTGAAGTAAATAACTGAGCATAATCACCCGTTCCACCAATTTGGAACAATTTTCCAAACTCAATGCCTAGATAGACTAAAATCCAGCCACCAATAACACTGTAGAAAGATAAGAGGATAAAGAGGGCAAAGGCACCAATCCAACCGATAAAGTTGTACTTACTATTCTTGCCTAGTTTTCCAAAGGTTTTGATTGCTGAGACACCAGCGCTTCGGCCGAGAGCAAATTCAGCTAGCAAAAGGGGGAAACCGATTAGAATAGTGGAAATGAGAAAGACCAGTAAAAAGCCTCCTCCACCGTTAGCAGCAGTCATATAGGGGAATTTCCAAACGGCACCAAGTCCGATGGCTGAACCAGCAGATGCTAGGATAAAGCCCGGTTTAGACCCCCATTGCGATTTTTCAGACATAGTTAAACTCCTAAAATTAGTGTTACAAAAGAAAAAGCTACTGCCCTTGGCAAATAGCCTCATCAGTACTCAAAATGAGCGTTTCTTTTGATTGATAGACTTGACTATCCTATCATGTTTTCTAAGGTCTGTCAAGAAAACCATTTTCATGTTATGATAAAGTAAAAAATTTCGCAAAAACGCTTGACTCTGACCTAAGGGGAGGGGTTATACTATCAGTGTAATACTCTTCGAAAATCTCTTCAAACCACGTCTGCGTCGCCTTACCGTACTCAAGTACAGCCTACGGCTAGCTTCCTAGTTTGCTCTTTGATTTTCATTGAGTATAAGGAGGAAATCATGTACCATATAAAAGAAGCTGCACAGCTTTCGGGTGTCTCTGTCAAGACCCTGCACCACTACGATAAGATAGGACTTTTGGTTCCTTTAAAGTCGGAAAACGGCTATCGAACCTACAGTCAGGAGGATTTGGAACGTCTCCAGGTCATTCTTTACTACAAATATCTAGGCTTTTCTTTAGAAAAAATAGCAGAGCTATTAAAGGAAGAAAGGACAGATTTATTGCCTCATTTGACCAGGCAGTTGGACTATTTGACTCGAGAAAGGGAACATCTGGATACCTTGATTTCAACCTTGCAAAAAACCATTCAAGAACAAAAAGGAGAAAGAGAAATGAGCATTCAAGAGAAATTTGCTGGATTTAACTACCAAGACCATCAAAAATACCACCAAGAGGCGGTAGAGAAATATGGACAAGAAGTCATGGACCAAGCGCTGGAGCGCCAGAAAGGTCACGAAGACGAGGCTACGGCTGCCTTCAACCAAGTTTTTCAAGCCTTAGCACAAAATCTTCAAGCTGGTCTGCCTGTAACAGCAACTGAAAACCAAGAGCAAACAGCCAAGCTCTTGCAAGCCATTCGTACTTATGGATTTGATTGTACTATTGAAGTATTCGGTCATATCGGTAAAGGCTACGTCTATAACCCAGAGTTTAAGGAAAATATTGACAAATTTGGTACTGGAACAGCCCAGTACACATCAGATGTCATTGCCCACTATGTCCAAACTCAAGCAAAATAAAATCGGAGGAGTAATCTTCCGATTTTTTCTATTAAAAGTTCTTTAATCATAATGCAGACTTCCCGCCACCCAGCCGGTACAGAGGGCAGAAGTGATGTTAAAGCCACCCGTGTGGGCATTTATATCCATAACTTCGCCTGCAAAGTGGAGGCCAGGTACCAGCTTACTTTCAAGGGTTTTAGGATTGATTTCCTTGAGACTGACTCCACCCTTGGTAACAAAGGACTTTGCAAGGGACATTTTTCCAGTTACAGGAATTTTAAGTTCTTTAATGGACTGGACAAGTTGTTCTCGTTCCTTTTCAGTCAGTTGTTTGACTTTGTCAGGATAGCCTTGTACAAAAAATTCGGCCAAGCGTTCTGGTAACAAGGTTTTTAAAGCGTTTTTCAAGGATTTTTCCCGATTTTCTTCTAGAAATGTAACCAAGTCCTTCTCAGAAAGTTGAGGCAAAACATCGAGTGAGAGAACCTCCCCACCTTTGACAAAGCTAGACATGCGTAGGGCAGCAGGACCTGACAAACCAAAGTGGGTAAAGAGTAAATCATGAGTGATGACATGCTTACCATAACTTAGGGTCACATCGTCCAGAGAAATCCCTTGTAAGGCTTTATGTGGAAAATCTGTTAATAAAGGACTTTCAGCAGCCTCAAGATCGGTGATGGTATGCTTAAAATGGCGAGCAATCTCGTGACCAAAACCAGTCGAACCAGTCGAAGGATAAGACTTACCACCTGTTGTGACAATGAGTTTCTCACAAGTGAAGGTTTGATCCGCTGACTTAAGGACAAACTGGTCCTCTACTTTTTTAACAGAAACGATTTCTATTTGAGTAGCAACTTGACCACCTAGTTCGGTGATTTTCTTTTCCAAAGCTTCGATAATAGTCCGAGACTTGTCACTGGCTGGAAAGACGCGTCCGTGGTCTTCGACCTTAAGTTTAACACCATTTTCTGTAAAAAAGTTGATGATGTCATGATTATCGAACTGGGAGAAAACACTGTAAAGAAAGCGTCCGTTTCCAGGAATTCCAGCTAGCAGGTTGTCTAAGCTACCATTGTTGGTCACATTGCAACGTCCCCCACCAGTCCCAGCTAATTTTTTTCCAAGTTTCCGATTTTTTTCGATGAGGAGGGTTTTCTGTCCATAAAAGCTACTGGAAATCGTAGCCATCATACCAGCAGGTCCTCCACCGATGACAATAGTATCAAAATGTTTCATAGCTCTATTGTACCACAAAAAAACAAGAGATGATGGTTACCTCTTGTCAAGAATGCAATTAATCAATTTCATAGCCCATCAGCAGACCGCCATCTTCTGCATAGAAACTGCAGAGACCAGATGTTGGGAGAATTTTAATATCCGCCTGTGGGAAGGTTTCACGGATTCGGTCTGAAAGCTGTTGGCAACATTTCTCGTTATTGCGTTGGGCCATGACAATACGGCCACCAGCATATCCTGCTTTCACTAACTCTTCATAGGCTGCTTGAACTGACTTCTTTGCTCCTCTTGCTTTTTGTAGCAATTCGAGGGTTCCAGTTTCACTAGCTTCCCCAACCATACGGATATTTAGAAGGCCAACGACCGTACCGATAAGCTTGCTCAAACGGCCGTTCTTCACCAAGTTATCGACTTTAGCTAGGACAAAGAGCAACTTGGTTTTTTCTTGATAGGCGGTGATAGCTTCAACCACTTCTTCAAAAGACAAGCCCTGGTCAATCAAATCATTCAATTTTTCTACGAGCAAGTCAACTTCCCCACCAGCAGACAAACTATCAATTACATGAATCTTAGTATCAGGATGGTCTTCCAGATAAATATTCTTGGCCAGTTGCGCACTATTGTGGCTGCCAGAAAGAGTACCAGTGATGGTTACTAGGAAAATGTTTTTGGCTCCTTCAAATGCTCGCAAATAATCATCTGGGCTTGGACAAGCTGATTTTGAAGCTTCTGCGGTTGCATACATGGTTTCCATCATATGGTCAATATCAAGACTGGCATCATCAACAAAGACCTGATCAGCTACTTGAATGGTTAAGGGGACACTTACAAAGGTTGTGTTAATAGCTGGTGTTGGCAGTTGACGATAATCACAACCAGAGTCAGCAATAATCTTCCAAGTCATAGAAATTCTCCATCTTTGTCAGTTATACATTGACAAAGGTTCTGTCTTTTTTTACAATTATATCATGAAAACCCTTGAAACAAAAGCCTCATCCGTCTGTTGTGACAAGTAGAAAGAAAATGTTATGTCTGAACGTAGAATCTCTGAAAAGTCTCTTGAAAATCTCAGAAAATCAAACCAAGAATCCAATTTATTAACCAGAGAAGCCATTGAAACAGCCCTCTTGCAACTCTTGGAAAAAAAGGAACTGACCAAGATTAGTATTTCTGAATTGGTCAAACGTGCAGGTGTTTCGCGTGCGGCCTTTTACCGCAATTATGACTCCAAAGAGGAAATTTTAGAAAGCGTCTTTAAACGAACTGTCCATAATATTATGGAACAGTTGCATCATTATGATTTAAAGACAGACCTTTATCTGGTCTGGGTTCACCTTTTCCGAGAGGCCAGAAAGGAAGCCAGAGTGATTCAACTGGCCTTGGATTACCATCTGGAAAAAATCTTTGTCCAAGCCATGCAGGAATTTTTAGAAAAATACCATGGAAAATCAAAAGGTGTCAGCTCTTATCTTCATTCCTTCTGGAGTTCAGCCATCGTCTCAGTCCTTTTAAAATGGATCAAGGATGGCATGAAGGTACCTGCTGAAAAGATAGCGGATTTACGGTTACCATTTTTTAAAAAATAGAGAAATAGGAGAAAAGAGATGACTGAAAAAAGACTGGCCTGGGATGAGTATTTTGCAGCCCAAGCCCTACTAATTGCCAATCGTTCCACTTGTAAACGTGCCAAAGTGGGCGCAATTCTGGTAAAGGATAATAAGGTCATTTCCACTGGTTACAATGGTTCGGTGTCAGGGACTGAGCATTGTATTGACCACGAATGTTTGGTCATTGAAGGCCACTGTGTTCGCACCCTTCACGCTGAGGTTAATGCTATTCTCCAAGGTGCTGAGCGTGGTGTTCCCAAAGGCTTTACAGCCTATGTAACCCATTTTCCTTGTCTCAACTGTACAAAACAATTACTTCAGGTCGGCTGCAAGCGCGTGGTTTATATCAACCAGTACCGAATGGACGACTATGCCCAATACCTTTATCAAGAAAAGGGAACAGAATTAACCCATTTACCACTTGAGACAGTACAGACAGCTCTTAAAGAAGCAGATTTAATGTAAAAATTATCAAAAATAAATGGTTTAGAAAGATTTTTAAACCGTTTTTTGGTATAATAAGAAGAATAAATTGAAAGAAGGAATTCCAAAAATGGGAAAAATTGAAGTTATTAATCACCCGCTGATTCAACACAAATTGTCAATCTTGCGTCGTACAGATACTTCTACAAAAGCTTTTCGTGAGCTAGTAGATGAGATTGCAATGTTGATGGGGTATGAAGTACTTCGTGATCTTCCACTAGAAGATGTGGAAATCGAAACACCAATTACAAAAACAGTTCAAAAACAATTGGCAGGTAAGAAATTGGCCATCGTTCCAATCTTACGTGCAGGTATCGGGATGGTCGATGGGCTCTTGAGCTTGGTTCCAGCTGCTAAGGTTGGTCACATCGGTATGTACCGTGATGAAGAAACGCTTCAACCAGTTGAATACTTGGTAAAATTGCCTGAAGATATTGACCAACGTCAAATTTTTGTAGTAGATCCAATGTTGGCAACAGGTGGCTCAGCAATCTTGGCTGTTGACTCGCTTAAAAAACGTGGCGCATCAAATATCAAATTTGTCTGCCTTGTATCAGCACCAGAAGGTGTAAAAGCTCTTCAAGAAGCTCATCCAGATGTAGAAATCTTTACAGCAGCCTTGGATGAACGTTTGAACGAACACGGTTATATCGTTCCAGGTCTTGGAGATGCTGGAGACCGCTTGTTCGGTACAAAATAAAATTAAAAAGAGAATGACTTGGAAAAGAAGTTCCAGTCACGAAAGGAGGTTGAATTTTTGTTTCTGTTCTAATGAAAACAGAGCAAAAATCTGACCTTTTTTGACCAAAATATTATAATAGTCTTATCTTCAGTCATTTGACCAACAAAAATAAAACTCAAAAGGAGAAATAAATGATTCCTGTAGTTATTGAACAAACAAGCCGTGGAGAACGTTCCTACGATATTTACTCACGTCTTTTAAAAGACCGCATCATTATGCTGACAGGTCCAGTTGAAGACAATATGGCTAACTCAGTTATTGCCCAATTGCTTTTCTTGGATGCCCAAGATAGTACAAAAGATATTTACCTTTATGTCAACACACCTGGTGGTTCTGTTTCAGCTGGCTTGGCAATCGTTGATACCATGAACTTTATCAAGGCAGATGTCCAAACCATCGTTATGGGAATGGCTGCATCTATGGGGACGGTCATTGCATCAAGTGGAGCAAAAGGCAAGCGTTTCATGCTTCCAAATGCAGAGTATATGATTCACCAACCAATGGGCGGTACAGGTGGAGGTACTCAACAAACCGATATGGCGATTGCTGCAGAACACTTGCTTAAAACTCGTCATACCTTGGAAAAAATATTGGCTGAAAATTCAGGTCAGTCAATCGAAAAAGTCCATGCAGATGCAGAACGCGATAACTGGATGAGTGCCCAAGAAACACTTGAATATGGCTTTATTGATGAAATCATGGCCAACAATTCATTGAACTAATGTTGATAGAAGGCAAACTCGACTGGGTTTGCTTTTTTTGGTATAATAGGGGGAGATTTCTTAGAAAGAGGATTTATCATGTTTGAAAAAGTCAATCGATCTGGCTTGATTATCTATCTTTACTATAATCGTGATGCCAAAAAACTGCAGGATTATGGAGATATTACCTATCATTCCAAGAAGCATCGTTACTTACAACTCTATGTTCCAACTCAAGAAGTGGAGCAATTGGTCGGGCGCTTGAGCAAGGAAAAGTTTATCAAAAAAGTCAGAGTTTGTCATATCCAAGAACTGGAAACACCCTTTGTGGGTAACCTTTACCGATAGGAAAACGTTATCAGATAAAAATTTAAAGAAAAGTGTTGACAATTTTCTGATAATTCGATATATTCTTAACAGACTATTTAAGAAATAAGGAGACAAAAAAAGATGAAGAAAAAATTTGCCCTATCGTTTGTGGCGCTTGCAAGTGTAGCACTTCTTGCAGCCTGTGGAGAAGTGAAGTCTGGAGCAGTCAACACTGCTGGTAACTCAGTAGAGGAAAAGACAATTAAAATCGGGTTTAACTTTGAAGAATCAGGTTCTTTAGCTGCATACGGAACAGCTGAACAAAAAGGTGCCCAATTGGCTGTTGATGAAATCAATGCCGCAGGTGGTATCGATGGAAAACAAATCGAAGTAGTCGATAAAGATAATAAGTCTGAAACAGCTGAGGCTGCTTCAGTTACAACTAACCTTGTAACCCAATCTAAAGTATCAGCAGTCGTAGGACCTGCGACATCTGGTGCGACTGCAGCTGCGGTAGCGAACGCTACAAAAGCAGGTGTTCCATTGATCTCACCAAGTGCGACTCAAGATGGATTGACTAAAGGTCAAGATTACCTCTTTATTGGAACTTTCCAAGATAGCTTCCAAGGAAAAATTATCTCAAACTATGTTTCTGAAAAATTAAATGCTAAGAAAGTTGTTCTTTACACTGACAATGCCAGTGACTATGCTAAAGGGATTGCCAAATCTTTCCGCGAGTCATACAAGGGTGAAATCGTTGCAGATGAAACTTTCGTAGCAGGTGACACAGACTTTCAAGCAGCCCTTACAAAAATGAAAGGGAAAGACTTTGATGCTATCGTTGTTCCTGGTTACTATAATGAGGCTGGTAAGATTGTAAACCAAGCGCGTGGTATGGGAATTGACAAACCAATCGTTGGTGGTGATGGATTTAACGGTGAAGAGTTTGTACAACAAGCAACTGCTGAAAAAGCATCAAACATCTACTTTATCTCAGGTTTCTCAACTACTGTAGAAGTTTCAGCTAAAGCCAAAGCCTTCCTTGACGCTTACCGCGCTAAGTACAATGAAGAGCCTTCAACATTTGCAGCCTTGGCTTATGACTCAGTTCACCTTGTAGCAAACGCAGCAAAAGGTGCTAAAAACTCAGGTGAAATCAAGGATAATCTTGCTAAAACAAAAGACTTTGAAGGTGTAACTGGTAAAACAAGCTTCGATGCGGACCACAACACAGTTAAAACTGCTTACATGATGACCATGAACAATGGTAAGGTTGAAGCAGCAGAAGTTGTAAAACCATAATAGAAAAATGTTGAAATAGGGAATGAGCCTTTGACTCACTCCCTGTTTCGATGTTTAAGAACCTATCAAAAAGTGAGGGAAAAACCTCGGAATTATATATAGAAAGAGTGAATCTTATGCTCCAACAACTAGTAAATGGTTTGATTCTAGGTAGTGTTTATGCGCTGTTAGCCCTAGGATATACCATGGTTTACGGAATTATCAAGCTCATCAATTTCGCCCACGGTGATATTTATATGATGGGAGCCTTTATTGGTTATTTCTTGATCAATTCTTTCCAAATGAATTTTTTTGTAGCGCTTATTGTAGCCATGCTAGCGACAGCCATCCTTGGTGTCGTGATTGAGTTCCTTGCTTACCGACCTTTGCGTCACTCTACTCGTATTGCTGTTTTGATTACAGCTATTGGGGTTTCTTTCCTACTGGAGTATGGCATGGTCTATCTGGTTGGTGCCAATACCCGTGCCTTCCCTCAAGCGATTCAAACAGTTCGCTATGATTTGGGACCAGTTAGCCTAACAAATGTGCAGTTAATGATCTTGGCCATTTCCTTGCTTTTGATGATTTTGTTACAAGTCATTGTCCAAAAGACCAAGATGGGGAAAGCCATGCGTGCAGTATCCGTAGATAGTGATGCAGCGCAATTGATGGGGATCAATGTGAACCGGACTATCAGCTTTACCTTTGCTTTGGGTTCTGCTCTTGCGGGGGCGGCTGGTGTTCTGATTGCTCTTTATTATAACTCTCTTGAGCCTTTGATGGGGGTTACTCCAGGTCTTAAGTCTTTCGTTGCCGCGGTACTTGGTGGTATTGGGATTATTCCTGGTGCGGCTCTTGGTGGTTTTGTGATTGGTTTATTGGAAACCTTTGCGACAGCATTTGGGATGTCAGACTTCCGTGATGCCATTGTTTATGGAATCTTGTTGTTGATCTTGATTGTCCGCCCAGCTGGTATCCTTGGTAAGAATGTGAAAGAGAAGGTGTAAGCGATGAAAGAAAATTTAAAAGTTAATATTCTATGGTTACTCCTTTTGTTAGCTGGCTATGGCTTGATTAGTGTACTGGTTTCAGTCGGAGTACTCAATCTGTTCTATGTACAGATTTTACAACAAATCGGAATTAATATTATTCTGGCTGTTGGTCTCAACTTAATCGTTGGTTTTTCAGGACAATTTTCACTTGGGCATGCTGGTTTCATGGCGATTGGTGCCTATGCAGCAGCTATTATTGGTTCTAAATCACCAACCTACGGTGCCTTCTTTGGAGCCATGCTTGTAGGGGCTTTGCTTTCAGGAGCAGTTGCCTTGCTTGTCGGAATTCCAACCTTACGCTTGAAGGGGGACTATCTTGCAGTAGCAACTCTAGGTGTTTCTGAAATTATCCGTATCTTTATCATCAATGGTGGAAGCCTTACAAATGGTGCGGCAGGTATCTTAGGAATTCCTAACTTTACAACTTGGCAAATGGTTTACTTCTTTGTCGTGATTACAACCATTGCAACCTTGAACTTCTTGCGTAGCCCAATTGGTCGTTCAACCCTCTCTGTTCGTGAGGATGAAATCGCTGCTGAGTCAGTTGGGGTTAATACGACTAAGATTAAAATCATCGCCTTTGTCTTTGGTGCTATTACTGCAAGTATTGCAGGGTCACTTCAGGCAGGATTTATCGGTTCAGTTGTACCGAAAGATTACACTTTCATCAACTCAATCAACGTATTGATCATTGTTGTATTTGGTGGACTTGGTTCCATTACAGGTGCCATTGTATCGGCTATTGTTCTGGGAATTTTGAATATGCTTCTCCAAGATGTTGCCAGCGTGCGTATGATTATTTACGCTTTGGCCTTGGTATTGGTAATGATTTTCAGACCAGGTGGACTCCTTGGAACATGGGAATTGAGCCTATCACGTTTCTTTAAAAAATCTAAAAAGGAGGAACAAAACTAATGGCATTACTTGAAGTAAAACAGTTAACCAAACATTTTGGCGGTCTAACAGCTGTTGGAGATGTGACTCTTGAATTGAACGAAGGGGAACTGGTTGGACTAATCGGTCCAAATGGAGCTGGGAAAACCACCCTTTTCAACCTCTTGACGGGTGTTTATGAACCAAGTGAGGGAACAGTAACCTTAGATGGCCACCTTTTGAATGGAAAGTCACCTTATAAGATTGCTTCTTTGGGACTTGGACGTACATTCCAAAATATCCGTCTCTTTAAAGATTTAACCGTTTTGGACAATGTTTTGATTGCCTTTGGTAACCATCACAAACAACATGTTTTTGCTAGTTTTTTGCGCTTACCAGCTTTTTACAAGAGTGAAAAAGAATTAAAGGCTAAAGCCTTGGAATTGCTGAAAATCTTTGATTTAGATGG
The DNA here is from genome assembly GCF_013276425.1 of Streptococcus sp. 3874. Lineage (NCBI taxonomy): Bacteria > Bacillati > Bacillota > Bacilli > Lactobacillales > Streptococcaceae > Streptococcus > Streptococcus sp. 3874. The sequence continues at coordinate 12,609 of NZ_VMLA01000130.1, forward strand.
TGATGCAGAGACTCTTGCTAAAAATCTTGCCTACGGACAACAACGTCGTTTGGAAATTGTTCGTGCCCTCGCTACGGAACCTAAAATTCTCTTTTTGGATGAACCAGCCGCAGGTATGAACCCGCAGGAAACAGCCGAATTGACTGAGTTAATTCGTCGTATCAAAGATGAATTTAAGATTACAATCATGTTGATTGAACACGATATGAATCTGGTCATGGAAGTAACAGAACGTATCTACGTACTTGAATATGGCCGTTTAATTGCTCAAGGAACTCCAGATGAAATTAAGACCAATAAACGCGTTATCGAAGCTTATCTAGGAGGTGAAGCCTAATGTCTATGTTAAAAGTTGATAATCTTTCTGTGCATTATGGTATGATTCAAGCAGTCCGTGATGTAAGCTTTGAAGTGAATGAAGGAGAAGTTGTTTCCCTTATCGGTGCCAATGGTGCAGGTAAGACAACCATTCTCCGTACCTTGTCTGGTTTGGTTAGACCAAGCTCTGGAAAGATTGAATTTTTAGGTCAAGAAATCCAAAAAATGCCAGCTCAAAAAATCGTAGCAGGTGGGCTTTCACAAGTTCCAGAAGGACGCCACGTCTTTCCTGGCTTGACTGTTATGGAAAATCTAGAAATGGGAGCTTTTTTAAAGAAAAATCGTGAAGAAAATCAAGCTAACTTGAAGAAGGTCTTTTCACGCTTCCCACGTCTTGAAGAACGCAAGAACCAAGATGCAGCCACTCTTTCAGGAGGAGAACAACAAATGCTTGCCATGGGACGCGCTCTTATGTCAACACCAAAACTTCTTCTCTTAGATGAACCCTCAATGGGACTTGCCCCAATCTTTATTCAAGAGATCTTTGATATCATTCAAGATATTCAGAAGCAAGGAACAACCGTCCTCTTGATTGAACAAAATGCTAATAAAGCACTCGCAATCTCTGACCGAGGATATGTATTGGAAACAGGGAAAATCGTTCTATCAGGAACAGGAAAAGAACTCGCCTCATCAGAAGAAGTCAGAAAAGCGTATCTGGGTGGCTAAAACAATCCAGTGGATTGTTTTAGTCGGCAGATGAAGATTGAGAAGCAATCATCAGAATCCAGTGGATTGTTTTAGTCGGCAGATGAAGATTACGAAGTAATCATCATTATAGTCCAGTGGACCTTTTTAGTCGGCAGATAGAAATTGCGAAGCAATCATCAGAATCCAGTGGATTGTTTTAGTCGGCATATTTAGATTGCAAACAAATCTACATCTACACTGAAAGATAAATTTCTAATAATTGAAAAAATCGAATGAAACGTATCTTACCTTCATTCACAGAGCTCGATTTCAGAGCTCTTTTTGCTAGGTTATTCATACTTTTCTGAATTTTGAAAAAGAAATGTAAGCGTTTGATAGATTTGCAAAAAGATTGTATAATAGGGATAAGAATAGAAAAGGAGAAGTCTCATGGCAGTTAAAGATTTTATGACCCGCAAGGTAGTTTATATTAGTCCAGATACAACAGTATCTCATGCAGCAGATTTGATGAGAGAGCAAGGGTTGCACCGCTTGCCTGTTATCGAAAATGATCAATTGGTTGGTTTGGTAACTGAGGGAACCATTGCCCAAGCTAGCCCATCAAAAGCAACCAGTCTTTCTATCTATGAGATGAATTATCTTCTAAATAAGACAAAAGTAAAAGATGTCATGATTCGCGATGTTGTCACTGTTTCAGGCTATGCGAGTCTAGAAGATGCAACTTATCTGATGTTGAAAAACAAGATTGGTATTCTTCCTGTAGTAGATAACCATCAAGTCTATGGGGTTATTACGGACCGTGACGTTTTCCAAGCCTTTCTTGAAATTGCTGGTTATGGAGAGGAAGGAATTCGTGTGCGCTTTGTTACAGAAGATGAAGTTGGCGTTCTTGGTAAGATTGTTTCTCTAATCGTTGAAGAAAATTTGAATATCTCCCATACAGTCAATATTCCGCGTAAGGATGGTAAGGTCATTATCGAAGTGCAAATCGATGGATCAATTGATTTACCAGCCTTGAAAGAAAAATTTGAAGCAAATGGTATTCAAGTGGAAGAAATCACTCGCACTTCAGCAAAAGTCTTGTAAGAAGGGAAGCCGAAAGGCTTCTTTTTTCATAAAAAAGGGATTATAGCAAAAGATGGAAAGAAATGATAAAATATGCTATAATGAAATGATGTAAAAAAGGAGTATTTATGGACATTTCAGTAATCCGTCAAAAAATTGACGCAAATCGTGAAAAATTAGCTTCTTTCAGGGGGTCTCTTTGACCTCGAAGGGCTAGAGGAAGAGATTGCCATCTTGGAAAACAAGATGACAGAACCTGATTTTTGGAATGATAATATTGCGGCCCAAAAAACGTCGCAAGAATTAAATGAATTAAAAAACACCTATAACACCTTCCACAAAATGGAAGAGTTGCAGGATGAAGTCGAAATTTTATTGGACTTTTTAGCTGAAGACGAGTCAGTTCAAGAAGAACTGGTAGAGCAGTTAGCCGAACTTGATAAGATGATGACCAGCTATGAGATGACTCTACTCTTGTCAGAACCTTATGACCACAACAATGCCATCTTGGAAATCCATCCAGGTTCTGGTGGTACTGAGGCTCAGGACTGGGGTGATATGTTGCTTCGTATGTATACTCGTTATGGTAATGCTAAAGGCTTTAAAGTGGAAGTATTGGATTACCAAGCAGGGGATGAAGCTGGTATCAAGTCAGTAACCTTATCATTTGAAGGGCCTAATGCCTATGGTCTTCTCAAGTCAGAAATGGGGGTACACCGTTTGGTGCGAATTTCACCATTTGACTCTGCCAAACGTCGCCATACATCTTTCACATCCGTAGAAGTGATGCCTGAGTTGGACGATACCATTGAAGTGGAAATCCGGGAAGATGACATCAAGATGGATACCTTCCGTTCAGGTGGTGCCGGTGGACAAAATGTCAATAAGGTTTCAACAGGTGTACGTTTAACCCACATTCCAACTGGAATTGTTGTTCAATCAACAGTGGATCGTACCCAGTATGGAAATAGAGATCGTGCCATGAAGATGTTGCAGGCTAAGCTCTATCAAATGGAGCAAGAAAAGAAAGCTGCGGAGGTAGATTCCCTCAAGGGTGAGAAAAAAGAAATCACATGGGGAAGCCAAATCCGTTCTTATGTCTTCACTCCTTATACTATGGTAAAAGATCACCGAACTAGCTTTGAAGTTGCTCAGGTAGATAAGGTTATGGATGGGGACCTAGATGGTTTTATCGATGCCTATCTCAAGTGGCGAATTAGCTAATATAGAAAGGAAGTCACATGTCAATCATTGAAATGAGAGATGTCGTCAAAAAATACGACAACGGAACGACTGCCCTACGCGGTGTTTCGGTCAGCGTTCAACCGGGGGAATTTGCTTACATCGTAGGACCTTCAGGAGCAGGGAAGTCAACTTTTATCGGTTCTCTGTATCGTGAAGTAAAAATCGATAAAGGAAGTCTATCAGTTGCTGGTTTTAATCTGGTTAAGATCAAAAAGAAAGATGTCCCGCTTCTGCGTCGTAGTGTTGGGGTTGTCTTCCAGGATTATAAACTCTTGCCAAAGAAAACGGTCTATGAAAATATTGCTTACGCTATGGAAGTAATCGGGGAAAATCGCCGTAATATCAAAAAACGAGTGATGGAAGTTTTAGACTTGGTTGGGTTGAAGCACAAGGTTCGTTCTTTCCCAAATGAGCTCTCAGGTGGAGAGCAACAGCGGATTGCGATTGCACGTGCTATTGTAAACAATCCAAAAGTATTGATAGCCGATGAACCAACAGGAAACCTGGACCCTGATAATTCATGGGAAATTATGAATCTCTTGGAACGGATTAACCTACAAGGGACAACTATTTTGATGGCGACTCATAATAGCCAGATTGTAAATACCTTGCGCCACCGTGTCATTGCCATTGAAAATGGCCGTGTTGTTCGTGACGAATCAAAAGGAGAGTATGGATACGATGATTAGTAGATTTTTTCGCCATTTATTTGAAGCCTTAAAAAGTTTGAAACGAAATGGTTGGATGACAGTAGCTGCTGTCAGTTCAGTCATGATTACTTTGACCTTGGTGGCAATATTTGCATCTGTTATTTTTAATACAGCGAAACTAGCTACAGATATTGAAAATAATGTCCGTGTAGTAGTTTATATCCGAAAGGATGTGGAAGATAACAGTCAGACAATTGAAAAAGAAGGTCAAACTGTTACAAATAATGACTACCACAAGGTATATGATTCTTTGAAGAACATGTCTACGGTTAAGAGTGTTACCTTTTCAAGTAAAGAAGAACAATATGAAAAGTTAACCGAGACAATGGGAGATAACTGGAAAATCTTTGAAGGAGATGCCAATCCTCTCTATGATGCCTATATTGTAGAGGCAAATACTCCAAATGATGTAAAAACTATAGCCGAAGATGCTAAAAAAATTGAAGGTGTCTCTGAGGTTCAAGATGGCGGTGCCAATACAGAAAGACTCTTCAAGTTAGCTTCATTTATCCGTGTTTGGGGACTAGGGATTGCTGCCTTGTTAATTTTTGTCGCAGTTTTCTTGATTTCAAATACCATTCGTATTACTATTATTTCCCGCAGTCGCGAAATTCAAATCATGCGCTTGGTCGGAGCTAAAAACAGTTATATTCGTGGACCGTTCTTGTTAGAAGGAGCCTTTATCGGTTTATTGGGAGCTATCGCACCATCTGTTTTGGTCTTTATTGTTTATCAAATGGTTTACCAATCTGTTAACAAATCGTTGGTAGGACAAAATCTATCTATGATTAGTCCAGATTTATTTAGTCCGTTGATGATTGCCCTACTATTTGTGATTGGAATTTTTATTGGTTCACTGGGATCAGGAATATCCATGCGTCGATTCTTGAAAATTTAGGTAAAATAATTACTTTTATGAGGAGGTTGTAAAATCTCCTTTTTTGCTACAAAAATTTTAGAAAAGGGACTTCTAATACTCAATGAAAATCAAAGAGCA
>NZ_VMLA01000131.1:0-8868 GCF_013276425.1 Streptococcus sp. 3874
AGAGCTGACGTGGTTTGAAAAGATTTTCGAAGAGTATAAAGTCGCAACAACTGTGTCAATTGCACCAATTTAGTAAGAAAGTATAAAAAAAGAACACCCCGAAAGGTGCTCTGTATAAGTATAGTAATTCTTTCGAATTAACGTTTACTAAATTGTGATGCTTTACGAGCTTTCTTAAGACCTGGTTTCTTACGTTCAACTTTACGTGAGTCACGTGTAAGAAGTCCTGCACGTTTCAATGAATCGCGGAAGTCTGGGTCTACTTGAAGAAGGGCACGAGCGATACCGTGACGGATAGCTCCTGATTGACCAGCGTATCCACCACCTACAACATTAACGAAAACGTCGTATGAACCTACAGTTGAAGTAACTGCGAATGGTTGGTTGATGACAAGACGAAGGTCAGCGTGTGGGATGTACTCTTCAACATCTTTTTTGTTAACAGTGATTTTACCAGTTCCTGGAACAAGGCGAACGCGTGCAACAGCGTTTTTACGGCGTCCAGTACCTGCATATTGTGCTTGTGACATACTTTATTTGTTCCTTTCCTTAGATAAGTCCTGAAATGTCAAGAACTTCTGGTTGTTGTGCAGCATGAGTGTGCTCAGCTCCAACAAATACTTTCAACTTCATACCTTGAGCGCGTCCAAGTGTATTGTGTGGAAGCATACCTTTAACTGATTTCTCGATCAAACGTACTGCATTTTTAGAACGAAGTTCACCTGCAGAGATTTGTTTCAATCCACCTGGGTGGTTTGAGTGAGTGTAGTAGATTTTATCAGTTGCTTTTTTACCAGTTAATTTAACTTTTTCAGCATTGATAACAATCACAAAGTCACCTGTATCAGTGTGTGGTGTAAATGTTGGTTTGTTTTTTCCGCGAAGTACGCTAGCAACTACTGCAGAAAGACGTCCAAGTGGTACATCAGTTGCGTCAACTACGTACCATTTACGTTCAACTTGGCCTGGTTTAGCCATAAATGTTGTTTTGTTCATGATTTCTCCTATATATAGTTCGATTTTTGTTTACGGTGATGGGTGTTCCTTCCCATCGAAAAGTATTTGGAAGGTTCCGGGGCCTTTCAAATGGGGTAAACAATACCGCTTACTATCATACCAAATTTCACCCCTAAAAGTCAATAGATATGAAAAATATTTTTCGGTAACTTCTCAAAGTAACTGAAAGTTATATAATCAAGTTAATTTGGGAATTTACCTATTAACTTCGGGAGATTTTTGGGATTTTTTCCTTATTTTTCCCTGTAGCTAAAATCCTTTTCAAAAAATTACCTTTTCTTGATTTTTAATCCTATTTGTTGTATGATAAGGGAAAAGAAAGGGGGCAGAGATATGGCTTTTACCAATGCCCACATGCGGTCTGCTAGTTTTGGCATTGTTACCAGTTTGCCTGATGACGTTATTGACTCTTTTTGGTATATCATCGACCATTTCTTAAAAAATGTCTTTGAATTGGAAGAAGAACTTGAGTTTCAATTGCTTAATAACCATGGAAAAATTACCTTCCACTTTTCAAGCCAACACCTCCCTACAGCCATTGATTTTGACTTTAACCATCCTTTCGACCCTCTGTATCCCCCGAAAGTACTGGTTTTAGATATGGACGGTAGAGAGACTATCCTCCTCCCAGAAGAAAATGACCTATTTTAATACTCAATGAAAATCAAAGAGCCAACTAGGAAGCTAGCCGCANNNNTTGAAGAGATTTTCGAAGAGTATAAAAACTCTAGCCTTCAGTTGCAAGTGACTGAAAACTAGAGTTTTTTCTATTGTTTCCAAGCATTATACAAGTTGCGAATAGGTTGCTTTAATGTCGGATGGATAAAATGAGGCGCAATTTCTTGTAGAGACTCAAGAACAAAAAGGCGTTCTGCTATGTAAGGATGGGGCAAGATAAGCTCATCTGTATAAATGGCCTGGTCCTCCACAAAGAGCAAGTCCAAATCAATCAAACGAGGTCCCCAATGCACTTCTCGCACCCGTCCCATCTCTGTCTCAATAGCCAACAATGTTTCTAACAAGACTGGGGCAGGCAACCATGTTTCTACCTCAACCACCTGATTAGCAAAGCTATCCTGCTCCACACCACCCCAAGGCTCCGTCGCTAAGACACTGGATTCTTTGAGAATATGGATACCTCGATTTCGCAGTTTATCAATGGCTTGTTTCAAGTTTGCTTGCTTATCTCCCATGTTGCTTCCTAGGGCGATAAAGGCTCGTTGCTTACGGCGATGGATGGTTACTGAGCATGTATCTAGTGGCAAATGCACTGGCGCCCAAGGCTTTTTCAGTTCCAACTTGATTTCTTGGACAAGAGGATAGGTCTCAAAAGTACGTTCTACCAGTTTATAGGCTACCGTTTCAATCAAATCCTCACTCGTTTCCTGAAACCAAGTCGTCCACTGCTGGCACAATTCTCCGTAATGGACAGAGGCTGCTAAATCCAAATCTGTCGCTGCCTTGGTCATATCATAGGATAGGATAGCTGAAACGACAAACTTCTGCCCCAATTCCTTCTCACTGGGAAAAAGACCATGATAGGCAAAAATTTCCAAATCCTTAATCTGCAGTTGATCCATAATGATTCCTTTCTAGAAAAATCCGCCCAAAGCGGATTCTTTTTATACTCAATGAAAATCAAAGTGCAAACTAAGAAGCTAGCCGTAGGNNTGACGTGGTTTGAATTTGATTTTCGAAGAGTATTATAGTCCCATTAAACGATAAGCCTGATCTCTAAGGTCCTTATCTGTTTCAAATAGACCACGAGCTACTGTCGTCAAGGTTGCAGTGCCTGGTTTTCTGACACCACGCATACTCATACACATATGTTCTGCCTCAATGACAACAAAGGCTCCCTTAGCTCCTAGATAGTCCATCAAGGCATCGGCCACTTCGATATTCAAACGTTCTTGAATTTGTGGCTTTTTTGAATAAACTTCAACCGTACGGGCTAGCTTAGACAAGCCTGCCACACGGCCATCTGGAATGTAGGCAATGTGCGCTCTACCATAAAATGGCAAGAAGTGGTGTTCACACATTGTATGGAAAAAAATATCCTTTTCTACCACCATATTATCATCAATAATCTCAAAGGATTTTGACAAATGTTCCTCCGCTGTTTGACCAAGACCTGAAAAAATCTCTTGGTACATACGAGCGACACGAGCAGGTGTTTCCTGTAAGCCCTCGCGGTTAGCGTCCTCTCCGACAGCCTCGATAATCATTTTTACAGCTGCTTCAATCTTTTGTGTATCCATTTTCATTCTTCCTCTCCATCAGATAGGCTCTCACTTGGCTCAAGAAATACAAGGAACCTGTGACAATCCTAACTGTTTGTTTCTCTTCTTTTTTATCTGTCAATTTCTGCTCTAGAAAATCCTGCCAACCTTGGTAGCTGAGATTTCTAGACTTAGCTGCCTCTTTCAGCACGCTTTCATCAGTCGCCCGACTATCGTCAAAATGTGTCAAAGTAAGCTCGGTATCTGGCATGGCCCCCAGCAAGTCCAACATATCCTCCAAGGCCTTGGTTTTAATACAAGTAAAGAGGATTTCCTTATGATAATCCGCAAAGCGTTCTTGCAAGGTTGCTAATAAAGCCTTGATAGCATGGGGATTGTGGGCCCCATCCAAGATCATCAAGGGATCTCTTGACACGATTTCCAAACGCCCTGGCCAACTTGTTTCTTCCAAGGCTTGAGCAAGCAAGTCATTGCTTGCTAGTTCTCGACCATCTTCTTGACAAAAAGTATCAAGTAAAGCTATGGCCATCCCAGCATTCTCTATTTGGTACAAACCAAGTAAACCTGTCTGGAAGCGACCTTGTCTGACAGCACTTGTATAGTCAAAGACTTCGCCTGTCACCACACTCTTTTGATGGCTGACCTGATAATCTGCCCCGTAGGCAAGTCTCGGCGCATCTTTCCCTTCTGCAATGCGGTCAATCACAGCCAAAGCATCTGGAGAAATGCGACCTGTCACCAAGGAAATACCTTGTTTGATAATACCAGCTTTCTGCTCTGCTATGGCTTCCAAGGTGTCACCAAGTAGAGCCACATGATCCAATCCAATAGTCGTGATTCCTGTCAAAATGGGCTGACAGACATTGGTACTATCTAAAAGTCCACCCATGCCGACTTCCATGATAGCCACGTCTACTTGCTCCGAGGCAAAGTAATCATAGGCTATGGCTGTGATAATCTCAAACTCGGTTGTCCCCTGCAAATTGGCGACCGCTTCTCCCTCCAGCAAAGACTGATAGTCTGCCATGAGGGCTTCTAGTCTAGCCTCTGGAATGGATCCCCCATTGATGCTAATCTGGTCTGTATAATGAATGAGATAGGGCGAGCTAAACACGCCAACTCTCAGCCCTAGCTTTTTCAGCATATTTGTCAAAAAAGCAATGGTCGAACCCTTGCCGTTGGTCCCTCCGATATGGATGACCTTGAGTTTGAGATGGGGATTGCCACGCAAAGCTAACAGTTCCACCATTCGTTCCAAGCCAAAATGCGGTTGATCCGTCCGGTAGTTAGCAATCCACTGATTGTTTTCAAATTCTTTCATCTTATTTGTATTGTTTTAAATCTAAATTTTCCGCTTCATCAGCCAGACGAATAGCGGAAGCAATTTCAACTGCCATCCTGTGATTAGCTACGTCATGCACGCGCACCACTTCTACACCCTGTCTCGCAGCGATACTAGTTACATGAGCCGAAGCCGTGTCCCGATTACGGAAACCAATTTCTGTCTCAGGATTGACTTCAAAACCATTTTCTTCAAGGATATTGATGACAAACCGCTTGCGCGACACTCCAAGAAAGATTGGATAGCCTTTCTGATGTAGTTTATCCAGATCCCGTAAAAGAAGCAGATTTTCTTTCTTGGTCAGACCAAAGCCAATTCCTGGATCCAGCAGGATGTTTTCTTGAGCAATACCAGCTTCCTCTGCTCTCGTTAGTGCTCTGTCAAAGAAAGCCTCCATCAAGTCTTCGATTGGCAATGTTTCAAAGTCAGCTAACTCTTCCTCTGTAAAAGCTTGACCAAAGCCAAAATGAGGGAAGATGAGCGAGCTAGGATGCTGAGGTCGCGCCATGACTGGATTAAACATAATGACTACTTTCGCTCCAGCCTTTGCAACCACATGGGCCATTTTTTCATCACCCATGAGACCAGTGATATCATTGACTAGATTGGCACCAGCAGCCAAAGCAGCTTCTGCTACTTGACTCTTCCAAGTATCAATGGAGATGAGGACATCACTTTCCTTGCGAATAGCTTTAATCACTGGAACAACACGCTGGATTTCCTCTTCTATCTCAACATAGCTACTTCCCGGCCGAGTCGATTCTCCGCCGATATCTAGCATACTAGCTCCTTCTGCTATCAATTTACGAGCCTGCTGGAGTGCCTGCTCAAGAGCAAAAAATTGACCACCATCCGAAAAGGAGTCTGGGGTTACATTGATAATACCGCAAATAGCTGTCTTTGCATGATTGGCTTTACTTGACATATCAGTCACTCCCTCAAGGCTTTTCACCATATTATTTCTCTATTTTACCATAAAAAGAAAAAGATGGACACGATTGCATTCATCTTTTTCCCAGTAGAAACAAGTAAGCAATTGTCAAAAATATTAAACAGAAATCCCTAATGTCCGACTCAAAATTACCACGAGAGTCAACAAACAGAAAACAACCCCATTAACAATCATGTGAAGTAAGATAGACATTTCCAAACGTTGGGTCTTGTAAGCCGTCCAAGACAGAACGATCGACATAACTCCATAAATCAATAAAGAAGGTAAATTACTCGGTTGATGCAATAAAGCAAACACAACCGTACCGACTACAAATCCCAAGTTCTCTTTTCCTCGGAAAATCTTTTTAGGAACAATCCCACGGCACAAGATTTCCTCACAAATTGGAGCAAGCAAGGCCAACAAGAAGAAACTGGAAATCAGAGAACTATTCTGAACCATATCGTTAATCTGAGACTGGTTACTTGTTGTCGTCTCATTTGACAGTTGTAACAAGATAGAACCAAGTATATTTGAACAGATAATGACTAAATAACTCAAGCCCAATCGTGCCAAATCCTTAGCTCTAAAAAATGAAAAATTAAAACTTGCTAATTGCGTTTTACGAGCTCCAATAATAAATAGCACCAGAACCACAATCGAAATACCAGCAACTATCAGTCCTGACTGTAATAGCGGTACTTCTCTTAAGGTTAAAATAGCAGTAACCCCTATAGGAATCTGATATAAAATTGTCGCCAGCAAAAAGATTAACAGCCAGCCTGCACGATTCAATAATTCTTTCCACATATTTTTCTCTTTCATCACCTATCTCCTTTGTATTCAAAAAGGGGGAAAATCCCCCTGGGTTATCCTATTATAAGGCCATGCTGATGTAGTTCAGGATAAACAAGGCATCCAAAATCCAAATCATGACATGAACATCTTTAGCTTGACCTTTGACAAGCTTAGTCAAAGTGTAAGTCAAGAAACCAACTGCAATCCCTTGAGTGATAGAGTAGCTGAATCCCATAAAGATAGATGTGAAGAAGGCAGGAACTGCTTCAGACATATCATCCCAATGGATATTTTTCAAGCTAGCCAGCATCATAATCCCAACGATAATCAAGATTGGAGCTGTAGCGGCTGTTGGTACAATCGCTAGAAGTGGGCTAAAGAAGCTTGAGATCACAAAACAGATTGCCACGACCAAGGCTGTCAAACCAGTACGTCCACCTGCACCAATACCAGCAGCAGACTCAACATAAGTCGTTACGTTCGAAGTACCTGCGATGGCACCAATTGAAGTACCAATCAAGTCAGAGTAAAGAGCCTTGTCTAACTTAGCTGATTGATGATTTTCACCATTTGTCGCTACGATACCAACTTTTTCACCTGTACCGATCAAGGTACCAATTGTATCAAAAATATCTGTCAATGAGAAGGCAAGAATGGCCATCAGAGTTTCAGGCAAGCGAGCTGTATCTGAAATCAAAGCTCCCAAACCTTCTGAACCAAGAGCTGCACCAAAGATTGTCTTCAAATCTTCAAAAGCTGCACCAACATGGTTATTAGCAAAATCGATGCTTGACAAATCTACCAAACCAACTGCAATAGCAAGAACAGTTGTTGTCAAGATAGAGAGGATAATTCCCCCTTTAATCCCTTTGATGACAAAGAAGATAGTAATGGCAAGTCCTGCAAGAGCCACCAAAACAGCTGGATTATTAAAGCTGACCAATCCTGGAACTGCTGAAGAGTTTGCCGCAATCGTTGCTTGAGCTTTGTCAGCCCCTTCTCCTACAACAGTATAGTTGCCTGGATCAATCGTGAATTTCAAAAGTCCAGCATTCTTAATTCCTACATAGGCAAGGAAGACACCGATACCAGCTGAAATAGCTGAGCGAAGGGCATTTGGAATCGATTCAATGATCATTTTACGAACATTTGTCAAGGTAATAATCAATGAAATAATCCCACAGATGAAGACCATAGCTAGGGCTTCTTGCCAAGAATAACCAAGTCCAAATACAACTGTAAAGGTAAAGAAGGCATTCAGCCCCATACCTGGCGCTTGAGCGTATGGCAAGTTAGCATAAAAAGCCATCATCAAGGTACCCGCTACTGCACCAATAATCGTTGCTAGGAAAACACCCTGAGCAGGCATTCCTGTTTGCGAAAGAATTTGTGGGTTTACAAAGAGAATATAGCTCATTGCAAAGAAAGTTGTTAAACCAGCGAGAACCTCTGTACGAACGTCTGTACCGTTCTCTTTTAGTTTAAATAATTTGTCCATTATCAATCTCCTTTTAATTTTTACGAACAATAATAGAATTATATCATTTATCATTCACTTTTTCAATGTCTTTGTTTGATTTGTTTAAGAAATTAATCCAATTTCATTTTTTGTTTGGAATCTGCTTTTCTGCCTGCTTTCTGTTATAATAGAAGACATCTTATCTGAAAACACACTAGAAAGGTCCATATGACGAAAAAAATTATTGCAGTTGACCTAGATGGAACCCTGCTCAACTCAGACAGTCAAATTTCTGACTTTACCAAAAAAACCATCAAAAAAGTTGCTGAAAAAGGCCATCAGGTTATTATTACGACAGGTCGCCCTTACCGTATGTCAAAAGATTTTTACCGTGAACTGGACTTAGACACTCCTATGATTAACTTCAACGGATCCCTTACTCATTTACCAGACCAAGTTTGGGATTTTGAAAAGTGTTTGACTGTAGACAAAAAATATCTGCTAGATATGGTTCAACGTTCAGAGGACATTCAAGCCGATTTTATCGCTGGAGAATATCGTAAAAAATTCTACATTACAAATCCCAATGAAGAAATTGCCAATCCCAAACTATTTGGTGTAGAAGCTTTCCAGCCTGAAGATCAATTCCAGCCTGAATTGGTGACCAAGGATCCTAACTGTATTCTCTTGCAGACCAGAGCCAGTGACAAGTATGCCTTGGCAAAAGAAATGAACGCCTTCTACCAGCATCAACTGTCTATCAATACCTGGGGAGGTCCGCTCAATATCCTTGAGTGTACACCCAAAGGAGTTAATAAGGCCTTTGCTTTGGACTACTTGCTCAAGGTAATGAACCGTGACAAAAAGGATTTGATTGCCTTTGGAGATGAACACAATGATACCGAAATGCTCGCTTTTGCTGGGAAAGGTTATGCAATGAAAAATGCCAATCCAGAGCTACTCCCTTATGCAGATGAGCAAATTTCCTTGACAAATGACCAAGACGGAGTTGCCAAAACCCTGCAAGACTTATTCTTATAACCTATACTGATACTCAATGAGAATCAAAGAGCAAACTAGG
>NZ_VMLA01000132.1:0-4121 GCF_013276425.1 Streptococcus sp. 3874
GTCAAAGGTTATTTCTTTCATTCTTTTTCTCCTAATACTCTTCAAACCACGTCAGCTTCGCCTTGCCGTAGGTATGGTTACTGACTTCGTCAGTTCTATCCACAACCTCAAAACAGTGTTTTGAGCTGACTTCGTCAGTTCTATCCACAACCTCAAAACAGTGTTTTGAGCTGACTTCGTCAGTTCTATCTACAACCTCAAAACAGTGTTTTGAGCAACCTGAGGATAGCTTCCTAGTTTGCTCTTTGATTTTCATTGAGGATTATTTTCAAATCCCCCCAACTCAACAAGTATCTTTGAATTCCAGTCAATTTCTAGCACTGTTTGAAACGTTTCAGCGGGCTATTTCAGATTCGGTCCACTATTCCTTTCCAAAAACATTGCATATTGCGCCAAAGGAATTGCTCACACTATCCCCAAGCACAAAACCCTCAGTCGACTGACCGAGAGTTCCTTTTCATTATTCAAGAACTTGATTAGCTCAATGCATCCAAGGCATCATCCATTGAAAGAACTTCGTGGAAGACACGTTGTGTCAATTCAGTTTTTTGTTCTGGAGTGAGGTATTTAGTGTTTACACAGTATCCAGAGATACGTACGATAACGTCTTCACCTGACATAATCTTTTCGTAAACATCGTTCAAGTCCATAACGTTCAAGTTAACGTGTTGTCCACCGTTTTCGAAGTAACCATCAAGGATTGTTACCAAGTTATCAACTTGTTCGTCACGAGTCTTACCAAGAGCGCGAGGTGATACTTGTGTAGTCAATGAGATACCATCAGCTGCATAACTAAAGTCAAGGCTAGAAAGTGAATTCAAGTTTTGCAACCATCCACCTTTAGCTTTGTTAGATGGGTTAGCACCTGGTGAGAAGAATTCAAGTTTAGACAAGTTCACAGAACCATCTTCGTTGAGGTATACACCTTTGTGGACTGGTGAGTTACCAGTTTGTTTAGAGTAAGCAACGTTAGATGTGATTGTCAAAAGTGATACAGTAGCTTCTGCGTCTTTGTAAAGTTTGTGGCTACGTAGACGAGTAGTGTAAGCTTCGATCAACCATTCTGCCAATTCGTTTGAACGTGGGTCATCTTCACCCCAACGTGGGTATTCACCGATTGTTTCGTAATCGTAGATATAGCCATTTTCGTCACGGATTGGTTTAACTGTAGCGTACTTAATAGCTGACAATGTGTCAACAGTGTTGGCAAATCCACAGATACCGAATCCCATGTTGGCACGTTGTTTAGTTGGCAAGAAGGCCATTTGAACAGCTTCGTAGTTGTATTTATCAGTCATGTAGTGAATGATGTTCAAGGCATCTACGTAAGTGTCAGTCAACCAGTCAAGAGATTTTTCAAAGTTAGCTTTAACTGATTCAAATTCAAGAACTTCGTCACGGATTGGTTCGATGTCAAATACTTTGTAGTCTTTGTGAACATCGTCGTAACCACCGTTCAAACCAGTAAGAAGGGCTTTCAATACGTTTACACGCGCACCGAAGTACTGGATGTTGTGGCGTTGTTCTTCATTTTCTGGGTCAAGTGGAGACACACAGCATGAGATACAACTCATTTCACCATATCCGTCTTTAGCCATTGTTGTTACACCTTCGTATTGGATAGAAGAGTGTTTGTGGCTCATGTGCATACAGTAGCGGCGGAAGTTGTATGGCAATTTATCAGTCCAAAGAACTGTCAAGTTTGGTTCTGGAGAGTTACCGATGTTGTCAAGAGTGTTCAAGAAACGGTAGTCCATCTTAGTAACACGGTGACGACCGTCGTTACCCATACCAGCCATAGAAGTTGTGATGAAAGTTGGGTCACCTGAGTACAATTGGTCGTAAGCTTTTGTCCGAGCAAATTTAACTGTACGAAGTTTCATAACGAAATCATCAACGAATTCTTGGATTTCTGATTCAGTAAATGTACCACGAGCAAGGTCACGTTCTGCAAAGATGTCCAAAACGATTGGTACACGTCCTAGAGATGTAGCAGCACCGTTGATAACACGGCAGACAGACATGAAGGCGATGTTAACCCATTGGATCGCTTCTTTAACGTTCATCGCTGGTTTGCGAACATCAACTCCGTAAAGGTCACCCAAGCGAACAACTTGTTGCAATGCTTGGTATTGAAGGTTGATTTCTTCACGAAGACGGATTGTTTCTTCATC
This sequence comes from Streptococcus sp. 3874, assembly GCF_013276425.1. Taxonomy (NCBI): domain Bacteria; kingdom Bacillati; phylum Bacillota; class Bacilli; order Lactobacillales; family Streptococcaceae; genus Streptococcus; species Streptococcus sp. 3874. Next base: position 2,175 of record NZ_VMLA01000132.1, read on the forward strand.
AATTTCTTCGATTGCATTCCAGTCGTTTACTTTTTCTTGCATCAAGTAGTCTGCACCGTAAAGAGCAAGACGTGCGTAAACACCGATGATACGTCCGCGTGAGTATGCATCTGGAAGACCAGTTACAGTGTGTGCGTGACGTGCGCGACGAATGTTTGAAGTGTAGGCACGGAAGATACCGTCGTTAACTGTTGTTACGTATTTAGTAAAGATTTCGTGAACAGCTGGATCTGGTTCGTATCCATTTTCTTTCAAAGTTGTTTCAGCCATACGGATACCACCTTTTGGCATGAAGTTCAATTTGAAGAGTTCATCGTTTTGGATACCGAAGATAACTTCATTTTCTTTATCGATAAATCCTGCTGGGATATCAGCGATAGATGTTGGACGAGTGTCCATTGGGAAACGAGTTTCTTCGTAGTGAGCCTTCGTTTCTTCTACAATTTTTTTGATGTGAAGTGAACGTTCTGTTGGTCCTGCAAGGAAGCTTTCGTCTCCATCGTAAGGTGTGTAGTTAGCTTGTACGAAGCGTGATACACTTGCTTTTTCTTTCCAATCTACGCCTTTGAAGCCTTCCCAAGCTTTGTCAAAAATATCTTGTGCTTCAACAACTGTTTTAACAACCATGTTAATGTCCTCTTTTTTCTTTCTAGTAACAACCATCTGTTACATTCATGAGACAAGTATACCATACAGTAACCGATTTCAACAAGTGGAAAATCCCTATTTTTACACTTTCTTTTCTAAAACAGTCTATATTTTATTTCAAACTGTATTATATTTTTGAAAAAATAAAGTCCTTTTTTCTTTTTTTCAGAAAAAAGGGTATAATAAAAGAAAATAAGCGGTAAAAAGGGGGCTAGGCATGTTGATTTTTCCTTTGTTAAATGATTTGTCAAGAAAAATCATCCATATTGACATGGATGCCTTTTTTGCTGCGGTGGAAATCAGAGATAATCCTAAACTCAGAGGAAAACCTGTCATTATCGGCAGTGACCCTCGGCAAACAGGTGGGCGGGGAGTCGTTTCTACCTGTAGCTATGAGGCACGAGCTTTTGGTATCCATTCAGCCATGAGCTCTAAGGAAGCCTATGAGCGTTGTCCCCAGGCCGTCTTCATCTCGGGGAATTATGAGAAATACAAAGCTGTGGGACTCCAGATTCGAGCTATCTTTAAGCGCTATACAGATTTAATAGAACCCATGAGCATTGACGAAGCCTATTTGGATGTGACAGAAAATAAACTCGGGATCAAGTCAGCGGTCAAAATTGCTCGCCTCATTCAAGAGGATATCTGGCAAGAACTCCATCTAACTGCTTCTGCTGGCGTTTCTTACAACAAATTCTTGGCTAAAATGGCCAGTGATTATCAAAAACCACATGGTTTGACAGTGATTCTACCTGACCAAGCTGAGGATTTCCTCAAACAAATGGATATTTCCAAGTTTCATGGAGTAGGAAAAAAGACTGTAGAACGTCTTCATCAAATGGGCGTTTTTACTGGCGCTGACCTACTTGAAGTCCCTGAAGTGACCCTAATAGATCGTTTTGGTAGACTGGGTTATGACCTTTATCGAAAGGCTCGTGGCATCCACAATTCCCCAGTCAAATCCAATCGCATCCGTAAGTCAATCGGGAAGGAGAAAACCTATGGGAAGATTCTCCGTGCCGAGGAAGATATCAAAAAAGAGCTGACTCTTCTATCAGAAAGAGTCGCTCTCAATCTCAGTCAACAAGAAAAATCTGGAAAAATTGTCATTTTGAAAATCCGCTACGAGGACTTTTCAACTCTCACTAAACGAAAAAGTCTAGCTCAAAAAACACAGGATGCTAGCCAGATAAGCCAAATAGCCCTACAACTCTATGAAGAATTAAGCGAGAAAGAAAGAGGTGTCCGCCTGCTGGGGATTACCGTGACTGGATTTTGAAACTCAATGAAAATCAAAGA
>NZ_VMLA01000133.1:0-6149 GCF_013276425.1 Streptococcus sp. 3874
CCGTCTGCTTGCGCTTTGTCCACGCCTGCTTGGTCGTTTGCTGCGTCAATGGCTTGGATAGCTTTGTCCGCTGCCGCTTTAGCTTGTTCCTTAGCCGCTGCTTTTTCTGCATCTGAAAGGTTAGCGTTCGCATCAATCTCGGCTTCTTTTTCCTTAAGCTTAGCTGCTACTGCTTCCTTAGCTTTGTCCTTAGCCACTGGGTTAACTGCTGCTACTGCGGCAATTCCGTCTGCTTGCGCTTTGTCCACGCCTGCTTGGTCGCTTGCTGCGTCAATGGCTTGGATAGCTTTGTCCGCTGCCGCTTTAGCTTGTTCCTTAGCCGCTGCTTTTTCATCGTCGGATAAGTTAGAATTATTATCGATTTCTTTTTCTTTCGCTGTTTTTTCAGCATTGATTGCTGTAATTGCAACTTCTTTTTCGATAGCTAATTTTCCTTTATCTTTTGCAGAATTGATACCATCTTCAGTTGTTGCTTTATCAATAGCATCTGTTGCATCTTTTACTTCTTTAGCTACTTTTGCTTTTTCTTCCGCCTTTTGTTCTGGCGTTAAGGTTGGACTAGCTTCAATAACATCTATCGCTTTTTTAGCAGCAGCTTCAATTTCTTTTTTAGCACCATCTCTGTCAAGAGCTTTCAATAACTCTGCTGCTTTTGTTAACTCTGCTTTAGCTGCTTCTACTTGTGCTTGAGCTTCTTGTACTTCTGCTTTTGTTGCATTATCACCTTTTGCTTCTACTGCGGCAGCTGCTGCTTTAGCTGCTTCTAATTGTGCTTTTAATTCTTCATATTTTCTTTCATATGCTGCGATACTTTCTGGTGTCTTACCTGTTTCATCAGCTTTTACTAATGAATCTGCAGCTGTTTTTAATTTAGCTTTTTCTTCTGGTGTTGCTGCTTCTACTAAAGCTTGTTTCGCTGCTTCTAATGCTGCTTTCTTCTCATTAACTTTATTTAAAGCTTCCCTCACTTTTTCTGGTGTTGCATTTTCGTCATTAATAACTATTTCTGCTTCTTGAATCGCTTCTTGGGCAGCTGTTTTCGCATCATTATATGCTTTTGCACTATCCGTAGTCTTACCTGTTGTTGGATCTGCTTCTGTTGCTAAAGTATTTAATGCTTCTTTTGCATTTGTTAACTCTGATTTGTCAACTTCTAATGCTAATCGCTTCAATAAAATAGACTCTAAAGCTTTCTTATATTCTTCTGTTGTCTTAACATCTGTACTTGTTATAAGTGTATTAGTATTTTCTAATTCAGCTAAATACGCAGCTTTTGTATCATTTGTTTTTCCGTATGTATCTTCTGTTTCAGTTGCTTTTAATTTTTCATAAATACGAGATAATAAATCTTTAGCTATTTTATTAGTATCTTGAGTAATATTAAAGCCTAAACCTGATATTGGTAATGCATACTGCCTTAATGGAGATTGATATCCCATTCCTAAATGTTCATTATCAGCAGAGCTAATTCGTACTGTATAATCCGTAACACCTTTTTCTAAATCAATCTCTTTACTTTCAAATGTACCTGCCGTCCCTGTCGGAATATAATCTCCTTTCATTTTACTTTCTACTTCTGTCTTGTTTAGTTTACGATTATTAAAGTTGCTACGTATAAACTTACCATTACCGTCTCTTGCTTTAGTAACTGTTGCATCACTATCTGTTAAATCTTTTTGAGGATCAAACATTTTTGAATATACTGTCTCTGGTTTTCCATTTTTATTCACAATAACTTCAACTTTATATTTAGCTTTTGTTCCATTAATGTCTCCAGTATATCCTGTTTTAAATTGAATCTTTACTTTTGAACCCACTTCTGTTGAATAAGCTTTGAAAGTCTTCTCTATTCCATTATAATCCTTAAGAGCTTTGGCAGTGCTGCCCGATAATCCTGTTCCTCTATATTCAGAATTATCGTAGGCCGCCTCCTTAGAGCTAGCACGCGTCCTTACCTCTGATAACAACAAGATATAGTTACTTGTCCTATCAAAAGCTTGTTCCCCTGTGTATGTCCTATAGTGCTTCCCATTTTGTTCACTATACACGGTATTTACTGTTTCAATCGGAAAAACTCCATCTTCAGTTTTCTTTGCAATTGCAAATTTACCAGTTTCTCCTACCGCTTTCCAACCACCGAAGTTTGTAATATTTTTAACTTGTCCTGATTGTGTATTTGTTTGTTCCCCCAGTTTATCCATATCATTAATTTTTGTATTATTTTGGATAGCGCTTGGTAATTTTTCTAGTTTTTCTTTTAATTCATCTAGTCCTGCATCATCCCCTGGAGCTGTATAAGTCTGATTTGCAGCTAGGTCGTCATCGGTTGGAGTCGCTGTTGGGGCAGGTGCATCACGTCTTTTACGTACTTTTGGCTTGTTGCTTGCTTCTTCTGATCTTGTACCTTCACTGTCCTCTGTAGATTTTGGAGAGCTAGAGTCCCCACTCACAGAGTTTTCATCCGATTGAGTCTTTGTTGTAGTTTCGCTTCTTTCAGATGAGTTGGCTTCTTCCTCTTTGGTCTCTGGATGACTTTCTTGCTTGCCTTCATCCCCTGCTTCAGTATTGGTTGCAGATCCTTGTTCCTTTGCAGCAGGAGCAGCGTAGGTTGGCTGCTGTTCCTCTGATTTTTTCTCTATTTCCGAATCCTTATCAGCTGCCACCTCCTCATTCGACTGTATGGCCTGCGCTTCCTCAGCAGATACCGCTCCACTTCCCATAAAGAGATACAGCGCCGCCACGGCTACCGAGGCAGCTCCAAAACTAACCTTACGAATCGAAAACCGCAAGCGCTTTTCTCTATCTTCATTACCTTTATAAAACATATATCATTTTGCTCCTTTTCCGATAATTATCGGCTTAGTATATCTATGGAAGGGCAAATAAAAAAGCCCCCCCCTAAAATATTTGAGCATACTTTAGGTAGGTTCAACTCATTATACTCCTTTTCATTTTATAAATCAAACATTATGAACTAATCTTGATATGATACGGTTTATTATGAGAAGAGAAGATTGACTTCATTTTCTCCTACGATTGGTTCTTTATACAGACTCAACATATCCACGACAAGCTGAAACCAACATTGTTTGACTTGATCGTCAAGTCCTTCACTTCACCACCTGCTAGCTGTTTTAAAAGAAAAAACGCTTGAAAAATCAGCGTTATTCTTCGTATATTATTAAAATATATGATTCTATCAGTTTTTTAGAAATATTTTATAGTTCAAGAACGATAAGCTCGAGAAACAGCTAGAGTTTCAAATTGCACTACTATCATACAAAACTCTTTGATCCTATTTATTTTTATCACAATTTTGATTTATAGTTCTCCGAATACCTTTTAAATGTGAAAGCATTTCATTGGAGCTTTGAAAAATACATACACTGTTTTTATTCGTATGTTAACTTGATAGAATCTTTGTCTTCAAGCATTTTTTAATGTTAACGACAGGCAATATGAAGTTGGGGAACTCATTACCCCGAGTAATCATATCAGATACGATAGGCCGAATATAGGACCAAAGAATTGCTAGACCATTCTCTTTAAGAAAAGTTTCAAAATCAATATCAAATTCTGTCTCGTCATATATAAATGAAAATTCTCCAACAATATCTACAATAAGCTCAAAAGCAGAATCATCTGAATCTATATTTCCTTGCTTTGTTATCAAGTTAACATAAGCAAGGTTTTCAGATTTTCTTATTAAAATCTGTGCAGACAATTCAGGATGTAAATTAATAGTACTATTTGTTTGGTCAAAACTAGGATTTCTTCGATAGGATACTTCATTTAAAAAATAATCTTTAAATTGTAAAGAGGACATTAAGCTGCCACCTCACTATTTTCTTTTGTTGTAATTAAGTTTTCAGAATCTATTGGTAAATATGAAAAACATGACTTCTTGTTTTTTATATTATATTTAGGCATTGCATTTACTTTAGTTATAGAATTCAAATCATAAAACTCTTTTTGATTATTTAATTGAGAAGTAAAATGGATTTCATCTTTATATTTTTTAAGACTTCCTGATATATTCAAATCATAATCAAATTCATTGTTTACTGAATAAATTTTGTTGGCCTTAATATTTTCAACTAATTCTTGGAACATTGGAGAATCCATCAAAGAAAATTCTTCAGTTCCTAAAAAGTTTGACAATAAACTCATAAAAGCCTCCTTATTTATAAAATGTTTGTAATACAATTTAAATCACGGATACAAATTTCCTCTCCGTTCTTTCCGTTAATTACTGGTAAAAATGGAATATCTGTATATGTTTTAGACTGCACGGCTTCATAATTTTTCCCATGCTGAGACGCTAAATCAAGCAACAGCTCAATAATTAATCCTTGATTTTGGTTAAGAAGAGTAGCTCTATTTTTGGCTCCGCTATCTGCAATATCTGTAATCTCACGTTCAATTTGAATAAATGCCGCTTGTCGATATTCTTCTAATAAGCTTTGGTTTGCTGAGTCATCCAACATAAAAATATTGTTCATAGAGCTTAGGATGATTTTAGCATGAATTAACTCAGGCCTAACCCCGGGTTTGCTTAGTTCAAATGACTTATACTTTGCTACATGAGCAGAAGCAATCGTTTTACCAGTATCTTTGTCAAAAGGTAGAAAAAAATAAATACCATTACCCAAGTCGTTCGGATGTCTCTGCTTATGAATACCAGGTTTATATTTCTCATAAGAAAAACCAGCAGATAGAATCTTTTCTTTTATTGGTGGTGCCGTGCCACCCACTATATTGTAGCATAGAATCTCCTTATGAAGCTACTAACTTGATTATACTGTTAAAGCTTAGATAATTCAACTATTACGGGATTTTTTGAAAACATTCTAGCGATTTCCAGAACGGAACTGAGCATTAAGACAATAACTACCTCACCTTATCATGCCAAAATTATCGGATTTTATCAGAATTAAAACCCCATAAAATCGGGCTTTTTCCATTCTTCAAGAAAACGCTTTTTTGAAGAATAGGATTGTAATTTCTGGTTCTAATCGTTCAAAATGCGTGTTTTTGCAAAATAGAAATGCAAGCCAGAACCTGCAAAAACATTATCTATTCTAAATAGTCTTTTTCTGTTATGACTCTTAATCTAGTAGAATAATTCTGGAATGTTGAGAATTTAAAGCGTTTAGGATCTTCAAGTTTGTTTCTATCGTTCATTTCTAAAGCACGGTTATAGTCTATAATAGCTTTTATCAACTTATTAATTATAGCTTCTATCATTGTCCATTACTTTATAATAATCTTCGATTTTTCGAAGTCGAAAAGTAGTATTTAGCAAATAACTTTCATCTTCTAAAATCAAGGTTTTATCAATATCTAATCCTTCAACATACCCTTCTTTTGCTGAATTTCGAAGCTTATACTTCAACTGATACTTTTTAGGAATATAACTTCTAAATGGAATCAAGAAAGTTAGCCCCTGTATTTTGACAACAGTTACCGCAAATCCCCTTCCTTTATTCATTACTTCCTTCGTCTTAAAGTCATAGTCCATCGCTTGAATAAGGTCGTAATCCTTGCACATTTTAAATCAATTTGACCTAATTTTAACTTTTTGCTTTTCATTTCTATTCCCTAGATAAAAAGCTCACTAAAAAGTGAGCAACATTTCCAATGAGATACTTCTGTTGACGAGCGCGTCTCTCCGCCCCCTCATTGCCTCACGAAAAGGCTAGACGAATCGAAAGGAGGTGAGTTTTCCTGTTTTCAATTCTACTTATTCTTACACATTTTTTTAATTTTGTCAAACAAAAAAACGCAAGCCTAAGCCTGCGGTGAGTGTAATCTATTTTGAAATTTTTAAATAAAAAAGGAGCATTTAAGCCCCTCCTTTGAAATAACGGACCCTTTGGCTGGTCGGTGTACCCAGCATCTCAGATACCTTTTTGCAAGGTGTGGCAGGAACCTTTCTGCCCTCAAATGTCTTTCGTTAATGTTATTCTAGCACTATCTAATTTTTTGTCAAGTTTTCTCAATCTACCAGACTGAATACGTATTAGCTACACCCTCAACAAATTTATACTCTTCGAAAATCCCTTCAAACCTCCTCAGCTTCCATCTGAAACCTCAAAACAGTGTTTTGAGCAACCTACAGCTAGCTTCCTAGTTTGCTCTTTGATTTT
>NZ_VMLA01000134.1:0-1928 GCF_013276425.1 Streptococcus sp. 3874
TATAATCCCATCTTTGACAGTTTTTCGAAATCAAAGAGCCCCTAAATACTGATATGACAGCTTTTCGGAGCTCTTTTTCTCTTTTTAAAAAATGCGTACTTTTTATCTAGATTTGGTTTTCTTAAAAATTTTTTTCATATTTTTTTCGCTTATAATCTCAAAATCAGTTTGGAAACCAAATGCTTGGTGGAGTTGATCCGTGATAGTTGTTCTGGTGTAAGTTGGAAGATATCCTGCTCCATAAAGATGTTTGAACTTGTAATTGCGTAAGGTTTGGATGAGTTCTGAACAGGTGACTGTTTCTCCTAGTTGTTTTTCCAAGAGACGATAAATCATTAGTGCTAGGAAACAAATAGTGAAATGTGCTTGAATCCTATCTGAACGGCTGAGATAAACGGGTCTGGCTCGTAGTTCCTGCTTCATGATACGAAAACTCTCTTCAATTTCCCACCGCCTTTGATTGATGACTACAATTGTCTGGATATCTTCATCTAGATTAGTGGCTACGGCGTAGAGACCATCATATTGAGCCTCTTCTTGAATACGTTCCTCATCAAGAGTTAGAATCCTTTTCTCGGCGATTTCCCCTTCTTTGGTAGTACTTGTTTCTTTCAGAAATCTCTTAAAATCGGTTTGTCTCTTCTTGGTAGCTTGGCTGGGCTTGCCCAGTAACTTACTAGCCCGTTCAATCTGTCTCTCTCGTATCGTTCGATGATAGTCTTGATATTTAGTAGAAAAGGTCACAATCAAGCGTTGATTTGGTAAATCTTCATCATAAAAAGGAGATTCTTTAAAGAAGAGCTGTTTTTTTAATTCCTCTCTGTGCTCTAGCTCATCCAGATTGTAAAAGATAGGATTCTTATCCCCAACCATTCGCCAACCACTTTTATCCAAAGCCCAGTCTCTGTATTCTTTCTTTAACTTCTTGATAGATTGAGTTGTGACATAGGAACGTTCCCCAAAAGAATTGTACATCTTATTGGCTTTTGATGAGAGTCCAGCATCTGTACAGACTACAAATTTTGAAGCCTTGTACTCCTTGACAATCTTTCTTTCTAATGGTTTAAGAGTAGTTTGTTCATTTGTATTTCCAGGGTGGATACAGAAAGCTAGGGGAATTCCTTGTTTGTCCATAAAGAGTCCCATCTCCACAATTGGATTTGGGCGATGTTCTTTAGATGGACCGTATTGTCTCAGAAGTCCTTCCTCATCTTCAGCTTCAATTTCAAAATAGAAGTTAGTACAGTCATAGTAGAGAACTTCTGTCTGTCGTTGGGTCATCTTTTTTGAAGTTTGATAGGTTTGTTCTTGTATAAACTCTGTTTCATTAGAAATAACTTCAAGAGCCCGATAAAAATGTTGGAGTTCAAATTCTTTAGGTTCGAGTAATGTTTTTGAAAATTCTAGGGTGGATCGTTTTGAAGCAGGAGCTAGAATCCGTCCATAAATCAATCGAGATAGGATATCATCTAGAGAGAAATTAAAACGATGTCGTTTTTGGATTTCTTTGTTAATTCTAGGCAAATCTAGTTGATGATAGAGGTCTTGTAGGAAGAGATAGCCTCCATGATATTCGTTCAATTGATTTTGTTTTAACTGTTTGTTCTGACTAAAGGTAATGAGGAAATCTTTATTTTCTTCTTTTTCTTTCTCAGTTAATTCCTTGGCACGTAAACGAGCCCACTCAAGAGGTTCCATATCAGGATGTTCTTTTAAGAGTGTGTTATGATTGCCTAAGTTTTCTACGATAGTAGAAGTCCGTTTATTTCCAACCTTGATGTCTTTAATAATAGCGTAGTTGATAGTGTTTTTTGACTTTGATTGTTTCACTCTCATCTTTTTATACCTCGCTCTATTATAACAAAGTATGGAAAAGTACGCAAATAAAAAACGGTGAAATTTGACAAGAAAATCCCCTTATATCAACC
>NZ_VMLA01000135.1:0-15000 GCF_013276425.1 Streptococcus sp. 3874
CGTGATTTTCATCCTGACTAGTCGCTATCAAGGCAGAAAATAAAGAAAGGCTGCAATCTGTGGATTGCAGTTTTTTTATACGACGAGTCTATCGTATAGTGGATTGAATCTGGAATAGGACATCATAGCTACTAAAACATTTCTAATACTCTTCGAAAATCTCTTCAAACCACGTCAACGTCGCCTTACCGTACTCAAGTACGGCCTGCGGCTAGTTTCCTAGTTTGCTCCTTGATTTTCATTGAGTATAAGATAAAAGCAAAGGTCTAACAAGTGATGTAGCCCTTTTGAGTTATACAAGCAAATTACCATGCAAAAGCTGTCGTTGGAGCATTGAGTGCTTCTAACCACTGTTTATTCTTTACAGGGCAAAGAGTTACGGATATACCTGCCATATTCAGACTGGTCATAAATGTTCCTGATTTTATAAAAGTAATAGTGACTCCTTCAATTTCTAAGAGTTGAAGAAGATCATTGATAAATATTCCCATTTCTAGGTTGGTAGTAGTGCCTAGATTATTTACAAGCAATATAAATTGATCCCCATGTTTCCAATGATAGTGCAATCTTAATTTATTTATAATTTCATTTGCAAGGATTTCCGATGATTGAAATGGGACGATACGATAGCCTTCTTCGCCATGTATCCCAATACCATAAGAAATATTTCCTTCTTCCAAGTTAAATAGTGGAAGGGTGGCTTGGGGGAGACTAGCAGATTTCCTTGCAAAGCCAATTGTTGCGATTTCGGGAGCAAGATGATGACCTAAATCAGTTAGTTGCTCGATGTCAGCACCGTTCTGAGCCGCATATCCTAGGATTTTATGAAGTAAAATAGTCCCTGCAAGCCCTCTTCCTCTAATTTGAAATCTATTGTGAGGTTCAATAGAAATATCGTCGTGTGCTAGACTATAGCCGACCTTAATTCCTTCTTGTCTAGCAGTATTAATGGCCCAGCTAAATTCTTTGATGTCTGCTTCGAAATTTTTTACAATGATGAAGACACCGTGACCATTGTTTAAAAAACGAATGGACTCTAAGATTTCAGTTCTTGTAGGAGGAGTAAATAATTGTCCATAGATAGCAGCAGTAAGCATTCCTTTTCCCACATATCCAATATGAGCGGGTTCGTGACCGGAACCTCCACCCGACAATATTGGAACCTGATGAGGATTGCGATTTTTTTGATAGACTAGTGGTAAAGTAGGGTGTTTTTCTAATTCAGGATGACTGCTGACAGTTGCTGAAATGTAACTTGAAATAATTTTCTGTTTATGATTTGAAATAAATGTCATTGTGGCCTCTTTCCAATAATTGTCATGATGAGATAGTCTGGTTGTGGAACTGGACTTTTTTTATTGACGCAAGCCTTCACGATTTCTGCTAGAGCATGTGAGTGATAATCTAGCAAAAAACAAGTATAAGCAGATGAATCGCTATCAATCTGACCATATTCTCTTAAAATTTTTGATACAAGCAAGCGACAGTAGCTGATAAAGTGGTCATAGAAGTTATTTTGCCCTTGAATATCAAAAAGTTGAATATAAAAATCACGCTCTTGTTCGAAATAAAGAAATAATTCTTGTAATAGTTTTTGGCCTGAAATGAAGTCCAAGTTATTGGTGATATACTCGGTTAAGTCAGTTTCAAATATCCAGTCTAGCAGTTCATATTTGTCAAGAAAATGATTGTAAAAGGTCTGTCTACGAATGCCAGCTGATTCCATGATATCTACAATGGAGATTTTATCAAATTCTCTAGTAGCTAATAGGTCTCTAAATGCCTTGGCAATCCGTTTTTTTGTAATAAATGATGATGCCATAGGAAACCTTTCTTTTACTTACTTCATTTTACCAAAAAAATGTTTTAAAGGGGTTTAAAAGGGGACAAATAATAGAATCTGTCCCTTATCAGTCAGCGATAAAAAATATATAATGAAATCGAAAACAAAGATAGATGCCGAAAGGAGTTTCTCATGAAAAAAATTATAAATGAACCGACACAAGTTGTTGATGAAATGTTGCAGGGGTTGTCATTCATGCATGATGACTTGGTTCAACGCTTAGATGGTTTTGATGTCATCGTTAGAAAGGCAGAAAAGACAGGAAAAGTTGGACTCATTTCAGGTGGAGGTTCAGGACATGAACCAAGTCATGCTGGATTTGTAGGTGATGGAATGTTGTCTGCTGCCATTTGTGGAGCAGTCTTCACTTCACCTACTCCGGACCAAATTTTAGAAGCCATTAAGGCGGCTGATGAAGGTGCTGGGGTCTTTATGGTTATTAAGAACTATTCTGGTGATATTATGAACTTTGAAATTGCACAAGAACTTGCTGAAATGGAGGGTATTGATGTAGCAAGCGTTGTGGTTGATGATGATATCGCTGTTGAAAATAGTCTCTATACCCAAGGCCGTCGAGGTGTTGCAGGTACTATATTAGTCCATAAAATTTTGGGTGATGCGGCTCGTTCTGGTAAATCATTAGCTGAAATGAAGGACTTGGCCGATAAACTTGTGTTAGAAATTAAAACAATTGGGCTGGCCTTGTCTGGAGCAACCGTTCCTGAAGTGGGGAAACCAGGATTTGTTTTAGAAGATGATGAATTTGAATATGGTGTTGGTATTCATGGTGAGCCGGGATATAAGAAAGAGAAAATGCAACCTTCAGCACAATTGGCCTCTGAATTGGTTGAAAAATTATCTGAAGGTTTCCAACTTAAAGCTGGTGAACGCTATGGGCTTCTCATCAATGGTTTAGGAAGCACTCCTCTTATGGAACAATACGTATTTGCAAATGATGTGGCTAAATTACTCCATGAAAAAGGTGTTGAGTTGGCGTTTAAGAAAATTGGAAACTATATGACATCAATTGATATGGCCGGCTTGTCATTAACATTGATTCGATTGGCAGATGATGAGTGGTTGGATGCTCTAAATGCACCTGTTACTACCCCAGCTTGGTAAAATTCAAGGAGGAAATGTCGCATGAATGCTGAACAAGCTCTTGAATGGATGAAGCTTTTTAATGAAAAGATTCAAGAACAGAAAGATTACCTTAGTGAGTTAGACACTCCGATAGGAGATGGAGACCACGGTGGAAATATGGCGCGTGGCATGGCTGCAGTTATGGAAAACTTAGAAGGAAAGCAATTTGAAACTAACAGTGATGTGTTTAAACTTGTCTCAATGCAACTGCTGAGTAAGGTAGGCGGTGCTTCTGGTCCCTTGTATGGCTCTGCTTTTATGGGCATGGCCAAGGCTGACTCTAATTCGAAAATAGAGGAAATCTTACAAAGCGGTTTGGATATGATTGTCAAACGTGGGAAAGCAGAAGTTGGAGAAAAGACAATGGTTGATGTTTGGACTCCTGTTATTGCTGCTTTGTCTGCTGGTCAATTGACTCAAGAGGTTATTGATAAGGTAGTGAATGCTACCAAAGATTTACTTGCAACTAAAGGAAGGGCATCTTATGTAGGAGAACGTTCTCTTGGACATATTGATCCTGGATCATTCTCATCAGGATTACTCTTTACTGCTCTTTTAGAAACTGGGGTGGTTTAATGGAAAGTATTGGTCTTGTTATCGTTTCACATTCCAAAAACATTGCAGAAGGTCTTGTTGAACTGATTAGTGAAGTAGCTAAAGATGTTCCGATTACTTATGTAGGAGGAACCGAAGATGGAGGAATTGGAACGAGTTTTGATCAAGTAGATAGGGTTGTTTCCGAAAATCCAGCAGATACTTTATTAGCTTTTTTTGACCTAGGTTCTGCTAAAATGAACTTAGAAATGGTGGCTGATTTCAGTGATAAAAGTATCATGATCAATAGGGTTCCAATTGTAGAAGGTGCCTATACTGCAGCTGCTCTTCTTCAGGCTGGTGCAGAACTGTCAGTTATTCAAACACAGTTGTCTGAGCTTGAAATCAATAAATAAGGAATTTTACTATAACACTTTTTATAGGTGGGCTATTGATTATCTCAACTATCAAATTTTAAGTAAATAAAAAGGGATTGCTTTGGGCAGTTCCTTTTTATTTTAACAAGAGTAAACCTATAGTGTTTCTAAATTGTGAATCATTCAAAACTGATTGTGATGAGACTATTCTAGCTTTAGAATCCTTCAAAAATTAAAGTTTAAGGCAATCAATTACTTAGAAGAGTACGAAAACATTTAGTTTATAGGAATTCTAAGTCTAGAATTGCATAGATATTTATGAAGTTAGGGTGTTCGATAGTTAGGATTGTTCTATTCTGAACGATTTGAGCTGTTAGTTGTATAGAAAGTGTTCGAATTTTTTCAAGTGATTAAATTAGTTAATTGTATGAGGTGCTTTATGATATAATGTTCTTAATGAATTTTCAGAAAGGAAAACCTCAAATTGTCCTACAAATTTCTACTCTTCGACCTCGACCACACTCTTCTTGATTTTGATGCTGCTGAGGATGTGGCTTTGACCCAACTTCTAAAAGAAGAAGGAGTTGCGGATATTCAGGCTTATAAAGATTATTACGTTCCTATGAACAAGGCTCTCTGGAAAGACTTGGAGCTGAAGAAAATCAGTAAACAAGAGCTGGTTAACAAGCGCTTTTCTCGTTTATTTTCTCATTTTGGACAGGAAAAAGACGGTAGTTTTCTAGCCCAGCGTTACCAATTTTACTTAGCCCAACAGGGACAAACGATTTCAGGCGCTCATGAACTTTTGGACAGTCTCATCGATCGTGATTATGACTTGTATGCTGCGACAAATGGCATTACTGCTATCCAGACAGGGCGTTTGACTCAGTCTGGTCTGTCACCTTATTTCAATCAAGTCTTTATCTCTGAGCAGTTGCAAACACAAAAGCCTGATGCTCTCTTTTATGAAAAAATTGGTCAACAGATTGCAGGTTTTAGCAAAGAAAAGACGCTGATGATTGGAGATTCCCTAACCGCCGACATTCAAGGCGGCAATAATGCTGGGATAGACACTATCTGGTATAATCCTCATCACCTCGAAAATCACACACAAGCCCAGCCTACTTACGAAGTCTATTCCTTCCAAGATTTGCTGGATTGTTTAGATAAACTGTAAAAAGTGGTTTCCATAGCCACTTTTTGCTATAATAGAGGCAGTAAAAATGAAGGAGTCGGCTATGCAACACTCGTCTTGGCATGCTTTGATTAAGGCGCAATTACCTGAGGGTTATTTTGGGAAAATCAATCAGTTTATGAATCAGGTCTATGGTCAGGGGACTGTTTATCCACCCAAGGAAAAGGTTTTTCAAGCTCTCTTGACAACACCGCTTGAAGACGTTAAGGTGGTCATTCTAGGGCAAGACCCCTATCACGGACCAGGGCAAGCTCAGGGCTTGAGTTTTTCTGTCCCTGACTCTATTCCAGCTCCGCCGTCCTTGCAAAATATCTTGAAGGAATTGTCAGACGATATCGGCGTTAAGAAATCTCATGATTTGACAACTTGGGCTGAGCAAGGAGTCTTGCTTCTTAATGCTTGTTTGACGGTTCCTGCTGGACAGGCCAATGGTCATGCTGGTCAGATATGGGAGCCTTTTACGGATGCTGTGATTCAGGTGGTCAATCATCTAGATAGACCAGTCGTTTTTGTACTCTGGGGAGCCTATGCACGTAAGAAGAAGACCTTGGTTACCAATCCTCATCACTTGATTATCGAATCAGCCCATCCCAGTCCTTTGTCAGTTTATAGAGGATTTTGGGGTTCCAAGCCTTTTTCCAAGACAAATGCATTCTTAAAAGAGACAGGACAAGAGCCAATCGATTGGCTTAGATAAGGAGAAAATATGCCTCAGTTAGCGACGATTTGCTACATTGATAACGGGAAAGAACTGCTTATGCTCCACCGCAATAAGAAACCCAATGATGTCCATGAAGGGAAATGGATTGGTGTGGGTGGTAAGCTAGAGCGAGGAGAGACCCCTCAGGAGTGCGCGGCGCGTGAAATCCTCGAAGAAACAGGGCTCAAAGCCAAGCCAGTTCTAAAAGGTGTCATCACTTTTCCTGAATTTACGCCAGATTTAGACTGGTACACCTATGTTTTTAAGGTGACGGAGTTTGAGGGGGACTTGATTGACTGCAATGAGGGGACGCTAGAATGGGTTCCCTATGACGAGGTTTTGAGTAAGCCGACTTGGGAAGGTGACCATACCTTTGTTGGGTGGCTTTTAGAGGATAAACCCTTCTTTTCAGCCAAGTTTGTTTATGATGGGGATAAATTGTTGGATACCCAAGTTGATTTCTATGAATAAAGGAGAAAGTAGATGCTACTAATCAAAAATGGTCGTGTAATGGATCCCAAGTCTGGTTTGGATCAAGTGTGTGATGTCTTAGTCCAAGATGGGAAAATTGTCAACATTGCGTCTGAGATTAAAGAAGAAGGGACGGAGGTGCTTGATGCTAGTGGTCTTGTAGTTGCTCCTGGCTTGGTCGATATTCATGTTCATTTCCGTGAACCTGGTCAAACCCACAAGGAAGATATTCATACAGGTGCCCTAGCAGCTGCTGCCGGTGGTTTTACAACGGTTGTCATGATGGCTAATACTAGTCCAACCATTTCGGACGTGGAGACTTTGCAAGAAGTTCTTCAATCTGCTGCCAAGGAAAAAATCAATGTTAAGACGGTTGCGACCATTACGAAGAATTTTAATGGGCAAGATTTGACTGACTTTAAAGCACTCTTAGAAGCTGGAGCTGTTGGTTTTTCTGATGACGGTATTCCGCTTGAAAGTAGTAAAGTTGTCAAGGAAGCCATGGAGAAAGCCAAAAAGCTTAATACCTTTATTAGTCTTCATGAGGAAGATCCAGGTTTGAATGGGATTCTTGGCTTTAATGAAAATATCGCTAAAGAACATTTCCATATCTGCGGTGCGACTGGGGTGGCTGAGTATGCTATGATGGCGCGTGATGTCATGATTGCCTATGCAACTAAGGCCCATGTTCACATCCAGCATTTGTCTAAGGAAGAAAGTGTTAAAGTAGTGGAGTTTGCTCAAGGTTTGGGTGCGCAAGTCACAGCAGAAGTAGCGCCACAGCATTTTTCTAAGACTGAATCGCTCCTTTTGACACAAGGTAGCAATGCTAAGATGAATCCTCCACTTCGTTTGGAATCAGACCGTCGTGCCGTTATCGAAGGCCTCAAATCAGGCGTCATCACAGTTATCGCAACTGACCATGCGCCTCATCATGCAGATGAGAAAAACATTGAGGATATTACCAAAGCGCCATCTGGTATGACTGGTTTGGAAACATCTCTTTCCCTCGGTTTAACTTATTTGGTAGAAGCTGGGGAATTGACCTTGATGGAATTGCTTGAAAAGATGACCTACAACCCAGCCAAACTTTATAACTTTGAAGCAGGTTACTTGGCTGAGAATGGTCCAGCGGACATCACTATTTTTGATGCTAAGGATGACCGTCTTGTGGACTCCCATTTTGCTTCCAAAGCGACTAATTCACCCTTTATCGGTGAAACCTTAAAAGGGCAGGTTAAATATACCATCTGTAAGGGACAAATTGTCTATCAAGCTTGATAGGAGTTAGAATATGAATTATTTTCGAAAACGTAGGGAGAGACAAGCGAAATCTAATAGTGGAATTTACTGTCCCGCAGCTAATCGTTCTAAAATTCAATATGAAACTAAAGAAAAAGCTGACCATGCGGTTCAATATGATAATGGAGGTTTAGTTAGAAGCTATTATTGTCGTACATGTGCGTGTTGGCATACTACTTCAAAATCTAATAATCCTCCGCTAAGTTTGAAAAACTATGGTCTGAAACTCTTTGGTTTAGATAAATCAGAATAGAAAGAGAAGTATGTATAAGACAAAGTGTTTACAAGAGAAGTTAGTATTATTTTTAAAAATTTTCTTCCCAATCCTAATCTACCAATTTGCCAATTATTCTGCCTCTTTTGTTGACACTGCAATGACAGGCCAATACAATACCATGGACTTGGCTGGTGTGTCTATGGCGACCAGTATCTGGAATCCTTTTTTTACATTCCTAACAGGGATTGTGTCAGCCCTGGTGCCTATCATTGGTCACCATCTTGGTAGTGGTAAAAAGGAAGAAGTTGCGTCTGATTTTTACCAATTTATCTATTTGGCTTTGGGACTATCTGTGGTCTTGCTGGGGATGGTAATTTTCCTGGCACCACCAATCTTGAATCATCTTGGACTAGAAGCACCAGTGGCGGCAGTAGCAGTTCGTTATCTCTGGTTTTTATCTATTGGAATTATCCCCTTGTTGCTCTTTAGTGTCATTCGTTCCTTGCTGGATTCGCTGGGGTTGACTAAGTTGTCCATGTATCTCATGCTTTTGTTGCTTCCTCTCAATAGTGGATTTAACTATCTCTTGATTTACGGGGCCTTTGGTGTTCCAGAACTGGGAGGTGCTGGTGCTGGTTTAGGAACATCCTTGGCCTACTGGGTCTTGCTGGGGATTTCTGTTCTGGTTCTATTTAAACAGGAGAAGCTCAAGGCTCTACATCTTGAGAAACGAATTCCGCTTAATATGGATAAAATCAAGGAAGGAGTTCGTTTAGGTCTGCCTATTGGGGGGACTGTATTTGCTGAGGTGGCTATCTTTTCCGTGGTTGGCTTGATTATGGCTAAGTTCTCGTCCTTGATTATCGCTAGTCACCAGTCAGCTATGAACTTTTCAAGTCTCATGTACGCCTTTCCTATGAGTATCTCATCTGCTATGGCTATTGTCGTTTCCTATGAAGTGGGAGCCAAGCGATTTGATGATGCGAAAACCTATATTGGTCTAGGAAGATGGACAGCCCTCATTTTTGCGGTCTTCACCTTATCCTTCCTTTACATTTTTAGGGGAAATGTGGCCAGTCTTTATGGTAACGATCCAGAATTTATTGATTTGACAGCGCGTTTTTTGACTTATAGCCTTTTCTTCCAGTTAGCAGATACCTTTGCGGCACCGCTTCAGGGAATTTTACGGGGGTATAAGGATACCGTTATTCCTTTTTACCTTGGTTTGGTTGGTTACTGGGGGGTGACACTCCCAGTAGCTATGGTATTCGACTCTCTAACAGATTTTGGAGCTTATTCTTACTGGATTGGTTTGATTATTAGTCTAATCGTGAGCGGGGCTCTCTACCGTTGGCGTTTAACTGTTATTGTGAAGAGATTTGAATCCAGAAAAGCTTGATTTTTAAAATTCCTACAAGCAAAAATATCCTTCCTTATCTACATTATTTTAATTAGTAGTAGGTAGACGAGAACTTCAAAAATATAGAAACAATTGATATTTCACGCTACTTTACTGGTATCAGATATCAAGAAAAGAAGTTGCTTATTTTTAGCAGCTTCTTTTCTTGATAAAAATTTTACATAAGTTATATTACGTAAAATTATAAACTATCCAAGGCATTCTTTTGTTCATCATTGACGATATGAGTATAGAGGTCAGTGACTTGTGTACTGGCATGTCCTAGCTGGTGACTGACCAAAACTTGCGATTTAGTAGCATCATAGAGCCTAGTTGCTAGGGTATGGCGCAGTTTATGGGGTGTTACACGGACTTTGAAGTCCTCTGAGTATTTAGCAACCATTTTCTCAACGCTGGAAGCGTCAATACGATTGGGAACACCTCTATAGAGTGTCAAAAAGAGGGCTGTGTCTGTTTTTTCCGTCTTATAGCGTTGATTTCGAATGGCCAGATAATTCTCTAAATAAGGCTTAGCAAAGGCAGCAACATTGACCGAATCGCGTTTGCCACCTTTTCGAGTGACATCAATAACCATCATTTTTAGATTGAGATCTCTTAAATCCAGATTAACAGCTTCAGATAAGCGAACACCCGATGCCAAGAGAAGGGCAATAATGGCTAAATCTCGTTCTTTATTTTTGTTGAATGATGAGAGAGCTCGATTTGAAAGCTGTTGTGGGTACTCTTGGTCAATATAAGTTAGAAAACCTTCTGTTTCATCACCTAAAAAGAGTTTTTGCTTGATGTTTTCAGCTCTGGCAGCAAGGGTCTCTTTCTTTTTCTTTGTTGAAACTTTCTTCATTACATTACGATAGAAATAAGGTTCGCCCTGGTCGTTTTCAACCTCCTCGGTCAGATACTTGTAAAGACTGGAAAGCGCTGATAAGGTCCGATTGATGGTTGTCTGAGAAACACCTTGTTTGCTTGTATTGGCATTCAGCAAGGGACGTTCACGTAGATAAAGTATAAAAGCCTCCATATCTTTCTTTGACATGTTTTCCAAGACAGATAAAGGAATATTAGACATTTTATCAGCGTTTGAGATACCAGACTCCAAAACCCAGCTGAAAAATCGATCATATTCCTTGAGGTATTCGTACAAGGTTGTAAAACTGTAAGGAACAGCAAGCTTAGATTGGTAGTATTCAAGAATATACCAGGGCATGATTTGTTTTAGTTTGTCGATTCGTTCCAGTAAAATCTCACGTTTCATGTATTTTCTCCATAAATAAGTCTATTAGTAGTATAGCATGGACTTATTTATTTTTCAAGAAAATTATAGTTTTTCGGAAAGATGATATAGAGCTTTTTAAAGAAGACTTAGACCTGAGTAAAACAGATCTAATTCAGCTAAATAACTAATACTCTTCGAAAATTAAATTCAAACCACGTCAGCGTCGCCTTACTGTACTCAAGTACAAAGTACAGCCTGCGGCTAGCTTCCTANNATTTTTATTGAGTATAAAAAAATTTTTTCGTCCAAAATTGCCTAAAATGTATCTTATTAAAGTGAAAACTAAAAATTTTTCAATTGTATATAATCCAAAATTTATTTTTTAAAATAAAATATTTTTTAGGAAGTAACTAAGACAATTTACATAAAACATAAAGCACATCGATTGTAAAATGTACTTTATGCTTCTAATTCAGTTTTATCAATGGTTTAAGTCTAGTTAATTCAATTGTACATAAACTTTTAGTTTTACAGAGCTAAATCTTTGGAATTGCTATTGTGAATCATTAGCTAGTGCTTTTTCTAGTTTCCAAATACTAAACCAGAATGAAATAGTCAACAGAATAAGGAAAATAAAAAAGAGATTATCAGTAACGATACTTCTGTTCATTCTACATAATTGAAGAGATATATAAGGAGCAGCTATGAGATACAAAATGCATTGTATAATTGCTATCGTTTTCTTTTTCATGATTTTAATCTTACTGTACAGATTTGATACAGTAAACTCCTTTCTAGCTTTATGCTTTATCATTTCTAACTTGATTATAGTCTTATTTTTACCAAAGTTCAATTATTTGTATGAGAAATATCTTATCTGTAAAAAATAACCGATCTCATTGCTGAGAATCGGCTTTCTAATGTATTTAATTAAGAAATATTATTACATAATAAAAATTATGTAAACAGAGCTTATAACAACAAATCTTTGACTTTTCCAATTTCACTTTTTGGAATAACCAGGTGAATCATATTACCCAGATACATTCTGGTTGAGCCATTAACTGTTTGGCTCTTTCCATTATGGACTTGGGTAGTGATGAGGACGTTGTGTGGTAAGTTGAGTTCGTGTACTTGTTTTCCAGCAATCTTATCAGAAACTGGTATTTCGATAAGGGTAACTTCTCCTTCACTGGATACTTCTTCTGGAAGCATTTTTTCCAGCATGGCTTCATAGACTGGTGTACCCTTGAGCAAATCCATGATAATATAAGAAATAAGAGTGACAAGACCAAGTGGCATGAGGTTGCGAATATCTCCTACCATCTCAGTTACGAGGATCATGGCAGTTAAGGGAGCTTTTGATATTGCTCCAAAATAGCCACTCATTCCTAGAATGACAAATATAGGGAATTGCTCTTGACTGACAAATCCAAGATTGACACAGATAACACCAACTAGGGCACCAAGTAAGGAACCAAGCGCCAAAATTGGTAGGAAAATGCCTCCTGGAAGACCACTTCCATAACTAATCATGCTCCAGATAAAGCGAATTAAAAAGTAAGCTAATAGAACTTGGAAACTAAAATCTTGCTCAGTTAGGGAAAGGACAACCTGATTTCCACCACCAAGGACGTGGGGTAAAAAAATTCCGACTGGTATGATGAGAATAAAAGCAAGAATTGGATAATAAGCTCTATCCAAATGGATTTTTTGACCAATCCAATCATAAAGTCTACCGACATCGAGCACAGCTTTTTCATAGAGAAAACCGGAAAATCCAAGGAAAATTCCCATCACAAGATAAATCCAGTATTGATCTAGGGTCATGAGAGGAATGTTATCTGGCATATCCAATACTGGTGTCAAACCGAACATGAGCAGAGACACAAAGTTTGCTACGATGCTGGCTGCTAGTGTAGAAACCCAGAAAAATCGCGAAAAATGGTGATAAACTTCTTCTACTACAAAGAGGAGGCCTGCTATTGGTGCATTAAAGGCTGCGGCTAAACCTGCTGCAGCTCCACTGGCAATTAAGGAACGTTCCTCTACTGGACTGGATTTGAGCCACTTGGCAATTCCTTTACCACCAACTGCTCCCAGTTGGATACTTGGCCCTTCACGCCCCAGCATGAGGCCGCTGGCAATAGCAAGCATTCCTAGCACATATTTTTTCCAAAGAACGCCCCACCAGTTGAGGGACATGAGGCCTTTCAGTTCGGCTTCGACTTGCGGAATTCCTGAGCCTTTGATATCTTTTTCTGATCGAGTTAATTTAGCACTGAGCCAACAGATGAGTATATAAAACAAAACCAGTACAAAAAGATTGCGCACTAGGTGCCCTTGATCTTGATAAAGTCCTTGTATCAGGTGGAAGCCCTTTTCAATTAAGAAACGAAAGGATCCGACGATAATTCCAACGACGAGGCCGACAATGATTCCTCGACCAACTTGGGATAGGATAGTGCTGGATGCAAAGGCGAATTCTTTCTTAGAACGGACTATTTCCGACTGTTCCTCCATGGTATTTCCTTTCAATTAACTTTCTTTTTTACCTAAAACCAGTGATTTAACAGGTTCAAAGCTGGTTCGGTGAATTGGGGTAACTCCTAGTTTTTCGAGTCCTTCTAGGTGTTTAGCTGTTCCATATCCTGCATTAGTAGCGAAATCATAGCCAGGAAACCGCTGATCGTATTCCTTCATCAATTCATCACGGGTCACCTTGGCTACTATAGAAGCTGCTGCGATAGAGAGGGAATTAGCATCACCTTTGATGATGGCAGTTTGTGAAATGGGCAATTCCAGTTTCATGGCATCTATCAGGAGGTGATCAGGTTGAGGACTGAGCTGGGAGATTGCTTCTTCCATAGCTAGTTTGGTTGCTTCATAGATATTGACTTGGTCGATGACCTGATTATCTATGATACCAATTCCAATCGACAAGGCTTGGTTTTGAACGGCTTGGAAAATCTCCAGATGTTTCTTTTTAGGAATTTTCTTGCTGTCATTGAGGCCTCTAATCTTACAATTTTTAGGTAAAATAACAGCTGCAGCGACTACAGGACCAGCAAGAGGACCACGACCAACCTCATCAATACCTGCTATCAAGGTCAATCCTTGCTTGTAAAGTTCTTTTTCATAGGAAAGCATGGATTCCAAACGAAAATCCTCATCCAATTCAGCCTGAATGGCTTTTTTACGCTTGCTGATTTCCTTTTGAACTCCAGAGCGACTATCCTGTTCGAGTTGTAAAAAAAGAGGGTTATCTAAGTCCTTGACCGTTGCAAGAAGTTCTTTTATTTCTTTAATCGTCGCCATAGAGGTCTTTCAATGTATCTAAGGTATAGTTACCGAGTTTGCCATCACGGACTTCCTTCACGAAGAGACTGTAAAAACGGTCATAGTCATCACGGAAACCGAGGGCACGGGTCATATCCATAATAATCACAGGCGCTTCCTCTTCAATTTTCATTTGTTTGAAGCGTTCAGCCAACTTTTCTGGATAATGTTCTTTGAAATAATTGAGGCCAAAAATAGTTACCTCATCCATAGGAATCAACTGGTCTTTGATAGCTCCAGTCAAGGCCAGTTTCAGTGCAACAGTTTCATCCTCAAACTTAGGCCAGAGAATCCCCGGTGTATCCAAGATTTCCAGGTCTTTATTGGTTTTGAGCCATTGTTGCCCCTTGGTAATCCCTGGCTTGTTTTCAACAACAGCAATTTTCTTACCAGCCAAACGATTCATCAGAGTTGATTTACCAGCATTTGGAATCCCAATAATCATGGTACGCAAGGTTTCAATCTGAATACCACGTCCTTTCTGACGAGCAATCTTATCGGCCATGAGCTTTTTGGCCGCATCTGTTACAACTTTTACAGTCACTTGCTCTTTGGAATTGATAGTCAGCGTCTGGATTCCCTGTGATTCAAAATACTGACGCCATTCTTTGGTCATTACTGGATCGGCCAAGTCCGCCTTGTTTAAAATCAGGAGTTTCGGTTTATCACCAACAATCTTGGTCAACATAGGATTTTGACTAGATAGAGGTAAGCGTGCATCCACCAAAATCGTTACAAAATCAACAAATTTTAGATTTTCCTGCACCTGCCGACGAGCTTTAGACATGTGACCAGGAAACCATTGAATAGTAGCCATTGAGTTTTTCCTTTCATAGCGAGGATTTAGATACCCTATTTTATTTTACTATCGTTTGAACACATAGAGTTTTCAAATGGATGATGTCCAAACACTTCTTGTTTTATGACATAGAAATCTACTTTATATTATATCATGCCTTCTTTATTTTGTCCGATGATAGCCTTTCAAGTACCCTATATATAGTAGATTAAAACAAGATGTGAACAAATCGATTAGGAAAGTCAAATTAATTTCTAGAAATATTTTAACATCTATAACGTACTATTCTAAAGTAAGTGCGTCATAACAAGGTATCGTATCTATCCTAATTCCCCAACTTCCGGTATACTAAATAAAAATAGTTATCGGAGGAAAGGTAGTGTACTATGATGATTCAACTAAACGATTTAGGTCAAGTTCACCTTGTTTGTGGGAAAACGGATATGA
>NZ_VMLA01000136.1:0-8864 GCF_013276425.1 Streptococcus sp. 3874
CTAGGAAGCTAGCCGCAGGCTGTACTTGAGTACGGCAAGGTGAAGCTGACGTGGTTTGAATTTGATTTTCGAAGAGTATGAGATTTCGCAGAAATGAAAACAGCCCTCAGAGGGCTGTCAGTTAAGATGTGATCTCAACTTAAATCGCAAACAAGTCATTCAAGTTCTCAGCCAAGGTTGGGTGAGTGAAGATTTGTTTTGTGAAGTAAGTGTAAGGAATCTTGTTGTCCATAGCAACAGTGATGATGTTGATGATTTCTTGAGAACCTTCTGAGAAGATGCTTGCTCCAAGAATTTCTTTGGTTTCAGTATTAACAACAGCTTTGAAAGCTCCGCGAAGGTTTCCATTTACGTGACCACGAGGCATGGCTGCAACAGGAATTTCCTTAACAGCGTATGGAAGTTTCAAATCTGCTGCTTGGCTTTCAGTCAAACCAACTTGTGAAAGTGCAGGTGTGATAAACATGGTGTTTGGTACATTGAGACGGTCTTCAAGTGTGTAGCTGCCATCTCCAGCAAGGTAGCTGTAAACAACACGGAAGTCATCCAGTGAAATGTAAGTAAATTGAAGACCACCGTTGACATCTCCAACTGCAAAGACACCAGGAACGTTTGTTTGACAATGTTTGTCTACTTTAATAGCGCCACGTTCAGTTAGTTCAATATCTGTATTTTCAAGTTGAAGTGGTTCTACATTTGGTTTGCGTCCAGTTGCGTAGAGAAGGGCGTCGAAACGGTAAGTTTCGTTTTCAGTTACGACAAGCACTTGGTCACCGTCGTTTTTGATTTCAGTAGTATGGATATTTTGAAGCAATTCAATGCCATCTTCTTCCATGTATTGTTTAGCAAGAGCTGCGATGGAAGGTTCTGCACGAGGTAGGAAAATATCCAAGGCATCTAGGACTGTAACCTTGCTTCCAAGTTTGTTGTAAAGACCAGCAAATTCAAGACCGATATTTCCACCACCAAGGACTCCAAGTTTCTCAGGCAATTTGTCCAAGTTTTGGATACCTGTTGAGTCAAAGACGTTTTTGCTTGTAGCAAGTCCAGGGATTGGCAAGACGTTTGAAACAGCACCAGTGTTGATGACGATTGTTTCAGCAGTCAGTTCTTTCTTTTCATCACCAGCTTGGATTTCGATGACTTTATTGGAAAGGAAGTGAGCTTCCGCATCAAAGATATCCACGCCTGTACCAGCAACAGTCGCATAGTTTTTACTATTGAGGCGACCAGTGATCGTGTTTTTAGTAGCAATGACTTCTTCAAAAGATAAGTCCTTCTCAGCAGCAACTAGCAAAGTCTTAGTTGGGATACAACCGATGTTAATACAAGTTCCACCGTACATAGCTTTGCTACGTTCAATGAGGGCAACTTTTTTGCCAGCTGAAGCCAATTTACCAGCTAGTGTTTTACCAGCTTTACCAAATCCGATAACGATTAAATCATAAGTTAACATTTAGAGTTCCTCCTATTCGCATTTCATTCTAGCACAAGAAAAAAACTTTTGCACAATTCTGCTACGGAAAAGACAGAAAAAGATAAAAACGCTTTCCAGACAAAAAACTAGTAATTTTTTGACAAGCTTGATAAACTAAAATCCTATCTATTTTTATATAAGATAGAATAAATGTTCGAAAATAGGAGGTTTTATGAAATCGAATCGTTATATTATTGCCTTTGCTGGGGTCATTTTACACTTAATGCTGGGTTCTACTTATGCTTGGAGTGTTTATCGCAACCCTATTATTGAAAAAACGGGATGGGATCAGGCTTCTGTTGCCTTTGCCTTTAGTCTAGCAATCTTTTGTTTGGGCTTATCGGCTGCATTTATGGGGCGTTTGGTAGAAAAATTTGGTCCGAGAGTCATGGGGAGTCTATCTGCTTTTCTATACGCAGGTGGAAATATCTTAACAGGATTTGCAATAGACCGTCAGGAGCTGTGGTTGCTGTATCTCGCTTATGGCATTTTAGGTGGGCTTGGTTTGGGAGCAGGCTATATTACCCCTGTGTCAACAATTATAAAATGGTTTCCTGATAAACGTGGTCTCGCAACAGGTTTAGCGATTATGGGGTTTGGTTTTGCTTCTTTATTGACTAGTCCTATAGCGCAACATCTCATCGCGGGGGTAGGGCTTGTAGAAACTTTTTATATTTTAGGTGCAAGTTACTTTATTATCATGCTCCTAGCTTCACAATTCATTAAGCGTCCAAATGAGCAAGAGCTTGCAATTTTATCTGCTTCAGGGAAAGAAAAAATAGCCTCTTTGACGCAAGGAATGGCTGCAAATCAGGCTCTGAAAAGCAATCGGTTTTATATACTTTGGATTATTTTCTTTATCAACATAGCTTGTGGTTTAGGCTTAATTTCAGCGGCATCGCCAATGGCACAGGAAATGGCTGGCTTGTCTACAAGTCATGCAGCAGTAATGGTGGGCGTTTTAGGGATTTTCAATGGATTTGGTCGCTTGCTTTGGGCGAGTTTGTCTGACTATATCGGTCGCCCTCTAACCTTTAGTATATTACTGCTTGTCAATCTTTTCTTTTCTCTCTCACTTTGGCTCTTTACAGATTCCGTTTTATTTGTAGTCGCTATGTCTATTTTGATGACTTGCTATGGAGCTGGTTTTTCTTTGATTCCAGCTTATCTCAGTGATATTTTTGGAACCAAGGAATTGGCTGCTCTGCATGGTTATATTTTAACAGCTTGGGCAATGGCTGGTTTAGCAGGACCTATTTTATTAGCAGAGACTTATAAAATGGCTCATTCTTACACACAAACCTTGTTCGTTTTTATCATTTTATATAGTATCGCCTTGGCTTTGTCTTATTATCTAGGTCGTTCCATCAAAAAGGAAAGCTAAAAACCGCTTACATGATTTTCTGTAGAAATGGGGCTATCTTTTGCTTCTCTCTTGTGTTATACTAGATAGGTTGCAAAGAAAACAGTACTTTTCTTTTGTGGAAAAGAAGCAACACGATTTTGTATCCAGTATATGAAAATACGTCATAAAAAGAAAAGTATAAACTAAGCCCTATAGGGTGGCTTCGCACCACCTTTAGAAAGAAGAATAACGTGAAATTTAATGAATTAAACTTGTCTGCTGATTTGCTAGCAGAGATTGAAAAAGCTGGTTTTGTAGAAGCCAGTCCGATCCAAGAACAAACCATTCCCTTGGCCCTTGAAGGCAAGGACGTTATCGGTCAAGCTCAGACTGGTACAGGAAAAACTGCAGCCTTTGGCTTGCCTACCCTTGAAAAAATCCGTACAGAAGAAGGGACTATCCAAGCCTTGGTCATCGCTCCAACTCGTGAACTAGCTGTCCAAAGTCAAGAGGAACTCTTCCGCTTTGGTCGTAGTAAGGGAGTCAAGGTTCGCTCAGTATATGGTGGATCAAGCATCGAAAAACAAATTAAGGCTCTTAAATCTGGTGCCCATATCGTGGTGGGAACTCCAGGTCGCCTTTTGGACTTGATTAAACGCAAGGCCTTGAAATTACAAGATATTGAAACTCTTATCCTTGACGAAGCGGATGAAATGCTCAACATGGGCTTCCTTGAAGACATTGAAGCTATCATCTCCCGTGTCCCTGAAAACCGTCAAACTCTACTCTTCTCAGCAACTATGCCAGATGCTATCAAACGTATCGGTGTTCAGTTTATGAAAGAACCTGAGCATGTCAAGATTGCTGCTAAGGAATTGACAACAGAATTGGTTGACCAATACTATATCCGAGTTAAAGAACAAGAAAAATTTGACACCATGACTCGTCTCATGGATGTGGAGCAACCTGAGCTTGCTATCGTATTTGGTCGTACAAAACGCCGTGTAGATGAATTGACTCGTGGTTTGAAAATCCGTGGCTTCCGTGCAGAAGGAATTCATGGAGACCTAGACCAAAACAAACGTCTTCGTGTCCTTCGTGACTTTAAAAATGGCAATCTTGATGTTCTGGTTGCGACAGACGTTGCAGCGCGTGGTTTGGATATTTCAGGTGTGACCCATGTCTACAACTACGATATTCCACAAGATCCTGAAAGTTATGTTCACCGTATCGGTCGTACAGGTCGTGCTGGTAAGTCAGGTCAGTCTATTACTTTCGTATCACCAAATGAAATGGGCTACCTCCAAATCATTGAAAACTTGACCAAGAAACGCATGAAAGGTCTCAAACCTGCAAGTGCAGAAGAAGCCTTCCAAGCTAAAAAACAGGTAGCTCTCAAGAAAATCGAACGTGATTTTGCAGATGAGACTATCCGTGCTAACTTTGAGAAATTTGGTAAGGATGCTCGTAAGCTAGCTGCCGAATTTACTCCAGAAGAATTGGCAATGTATATCTTGAGTCTGACTGTTCAAGATCCGGATAGCCTTCCAGAAGTGGAGATTGCGCGTGAAAAACCACTGCCATTTAAACCATCAGGTAATGGCTTCGGTGGTAAAGCTAAGGGAGGTCGTCGTGGAGATGACCGTCGAGACCGTGATCGTCGAGACCGTGATCGCCGTGGTAATGGTCGTCGGGATGATTTCAAAAAAGGAAGTCGTGGCAATGATCGTTTTGATAAAGACAGACGTTACCGTAAGGATAATAAAAAACCACGCAATACTTCAAGTGAAAAGCAAACAGGCTTTGTTATTCGTAACAAGGGAGATAAATAAGAAAAAGCGGTTCAAAATGAATCGCTTTTTTATATAAGGAGACCAAGGGTGAAAGAAGATGGTGATAGCAAAGGATAGGTGAAATGGAAAGGTATTATCAACCCACCTTCTTATAATGATATAATATCAAATATAAATTAGGTTGTCAATAAGAAAACATAATTTTCTAAAATATTTCAGCTAGTCTAAATTGCAATTAAATAAGCAATTTTCAGATAATAATTGAAAATTCAATCTGTTTATGTTATAATGATAGCGATTAAATTCGAGGTGAAAAATGGCACATTTATTAGAAAAAACAAGAAAGATTACATCAATTTTGAAGCGCTCAGAGGAGCAGTTTCAGGATGAGCTTCCTTACAACGCTATTACGCGTCAGTTAGCGGATATTATTCATTGCAATGCCTGCATTATCAATAGTAAGGGACGTCTGCTTGGCTATTTTATGCGTTATAAAACAAATACAGATCGCGTAGAGCAATTCTTCCAAACTAAGATTTTCCCAGATGACTACGTTCAAGGGGCTAATATGATTTACGAAACAGAAGCAAATTTGCCTGTTGAGCATGATATGAGTATTTTCCCTGTTGAGAGTAGAGAAGATTTTCCAGATGGCTTGACGACTATTGCACCGATTCATGTATCGGGGATTCGCCTTGGTTCTTTGATTATTTGGCGCAATGATAAAAAATTCGAAGATGAGGACTTGATTCTTGTTGAGATTGCCAGTACCGTTGTTGGGATTCAGCTTCTTAACTTCCAGCGTGAAGAAGATGAGAAAAATATCCGTCGCCGTACTGCTGTCACCATGGCGGTTAATACCCTTTCTTACTCCGAACTCCGTGCTGTTTCAGCAATTTTAGGGGAATTAAATGGAAATGAAGGGCAGTTGACTGCATCAGTGATTGCAGACCGTATCGGAATTACCCGCTCTGTGATTGTCAATGCCCTTCGTAAACTTGAATCTGCGGGAATTATTGAAAGTCGCTCACTTGGAATGAAGGGAACCTACCTTAAGGTCTTGATTTCAGATATTTTTGAAGAAGTGAAGAAAAGAGATTACTAATGACTAAAGCTTTAATTTCGATTGATTATACAGAAGATTTTGTTGCTGATAGTGGTAAATTGACAGCAGGGGCTCCAGCTCAGGCTATTTCGGATGCCATTAGCAAGGTGACTCGATTAGCTTTTGAACGGGGAGATTATATCTTCTTTACTATTGATGCTCATGAAGAAAACGATTGTTTTCATCCAGAAAGTAAACTATTTCCTCCTCATAATCTGATTGGGACTAGTGGACGCAATTTATACGGAGACTTGGGGATCTTTTATCAAGAGCATGGTTCAGACAGTCGTGTCTTTTGGATGGATAAACGCCATTACTCAGCTTTTTCAGGGACTGACCTAGATATTCGTTTGAGAGAGCGTCGCATTTCTACAGTTATCTTAACAGGTGTCTTGACGGATATCTGTGTCCTGCATACAGCTATTGATGCCTATAATCTAGGTTATGACATCGAGATTGTTCAACCAGCTGTTGCTTCCATCTGGCCTGAAAATCATCAATTTGCCCTAGGTCATTTCAAAAATACACTTGGAGCTAAGTTAGTAGATGAAAATCTAAATGAAATTTTAGAGTAATTTGGTTGATGAAATGAAAAAAATTGAAAAAAAGTGTTGACAAGCATCCCAAAAGTTGATATACTAGTAAAGTAATCGACGCGGGGATGGCGGAATTGGCAGACGCGCAGGACTAAGGATCCTGTGACCGCTTTAGGTCGTGAGGGTTCAAGTCCCTCTCTCCGCATAGGATAAGAGTTAGCTTAGGCTAGCTCTTTTGTATTTCTCTAAAAAATTAGAATCCAGTCAAATGTAGTGGAGAATCAGCGAAAATATGGGAAAGCTGATCCTTGTTTCTGCTTTTGTATAGAAGAATAATAAAGATTATCTTCTTCAAATTCTCCGATATTCTCTAAAGTTTTGTGCAAGTTGCACAGAATTTTTTTGTTTTTTTGGTCACCTTGCCATAGAAATGTAAAACGTTTTCATCTATAATATAATTATCAAAAACAAAAGGAGTTCACCTCATGGTAGAATTGAATCTTAAAAATATTTACAAAAAATATCCAAACAGCGAACACTATTCAGTTGAAGATTTCAACTTGAATATCAAAGATAAAGAATTTATCGTTTTCGTAGGTCCTTCAGGATGTGGTAAATCAACAACCCTTCGTATGATTGCTGGTCTTGAAGACATCACAGAAGGTACTGCATCTATCGATGGCGTGGTTGTCAACGATGTAGCTCCAAAAGACCGCGACATCGCCATGGTATTCCAAAACTACGCTCTTTACCCACACATGACTGTTTATGACAACATGGCTTTCGGTTTGAAATTGCGTAAATACAGCAAAGAAGACATCGACAAACGTGTGCAAGAAGCAGCTGAAATTCTTGGATTGAAAGAATTTTTGGAACGTAAACCAGCTGACCTTTCAGGTGGTCAACGTCAACGTGTTGCCATGGGTCGTGCCATCGTCCGTGATGCAAAAGTATTCTTGATGGACGAACCTTTGTCAAACTTGGATGCTAAACTTCGTGTATCAATGCGTGCTGAAATTGCGAAAATCCACCGTCGTATCGGAGCTACAACTATCTACGTAACTCACGACCAAACAGAAGCGATGACACTTGCAGACCGTATCGTTATCATGTCAGCAACTAAGAACCCTGCTGGTACAGGTACTATCGGACGTGTTGAGCAAATCGGTACTCCTCAAGAAGTTTACAAAAACCCAGTTAACAAATTCGTTGCAGGATTCATCGGAAGCCCAGCAATGAACTTCATCAATGTGAAATTAGTTGGTAGCGAAATTATTTCTGATGGTTTCCGTTTGAAAGTTCCAGAAGGAGCATTGAAAGTTCTTCGCGAAAAAGGCTACGAAGGTAAAGAGTTGATTTTCGGTATCCGTCCAGAAGATGTGAATGCAGAACCTGCTTTCCTTGAAACATTCCCAGACTGTGTTGTAAAAGCGACTATCTCTGTATCAGAACTGCTTGGTTCAGAATCTCACCTATACTGCCAAGTTGGTAAAGACGAATTTGTTGCTAAAGTTGATGCTCGTGATTACTTGCAAACAGGTGCAACAGTTGAACTTGGATTTGACTTGAACAAAGCACACTTCTTCGATGTAGAAACTGAAAAAACAGTCTATTAAAATAAATAAAATTCAAAGCACTACAAGAAAAGATATCTCTTTATCGATTGTAGTGGAGAGATATCAGTTAGTCTAGGGAGAGAAACAAAATGCTTCTCTCCTTTTTGCTAGGGAAGTCATATTATGTATCTATCTTGTGACGTGCCTTGAATAAAAATGGTCGTCTTATTTGACTTATAGGGTGACTAGCAAATGAAATATTGTTTTCCCTTTCTTCTTTACTGGAAAATATGCTATAATAGAGAGTAAAAACTTTGAAAGAAAGAAAAATATGAATTTAAAAGATTACATTGCAACAATTGAAAATTATCCAAAAGAAGGTATCACCTTCCGTGATATTAGTCCTTTGATGGCTGATGGAAATGCTTATAGCTACGCTGTTCGTGAAATTGTTCAGTATGCTACTGACAAGAAAATTGACATGGTTGTAGGGCCTGAGGCTCGTGGATTTATTGTGGGCTGTCCAGTTGCCTTTGAGTTGGGAATTGGTTTTGCACCTGTTCGTAAACCAGGTAAATTGCCACGTGAAGTCATTTCTGCTGACTATGAAAAAGAGTACGGTGTTGATACCTTGACTATGCATGCGGATGCAATCAAACCAGGTCAACGCGTTCTTATTGTAGATGACCTCTTGGCAACAGGTGGAACTGTTAAGGCAACTATCGAGATGATTGAAAAACTTGGTGGTATTGTAGCAGGTTGTGCCTTCCTTGTTGAATTGGATGAATTGAACGGCCGTGAAAAAATCGGGGACTACGATTACAAGGTTCTTATGCATTATTAATGAAAAACAGTCCCTAGGGCTGTTTTCTCTACATTAGGATATAAAAATAGACTATAGCTAGTTAGAGAAAAACTATAATTGAAAACTATATCTTCTTGCAGTATAATAAAAGGACTATGTGTTTGAAATTTAGTTTCATACTCAATGAAAATCAAAGAGTAAACTAGCCGTAAGCTGCTCAAAGTACAGCTTTGAGGTTGCAGATAGA
>NZ_VMLA01000137.1:0-7804 GCF_013276425.1 Streptococcus sp. 3874
ACAAGTAGACCGAGAGTTTATAGCTCCCATGATTTACAAGCACAGCATGACAAGCGATTTCTTTGTGGAGTGGTTCAAAACGCAACGCCTCCCTGCTTTGAAGACACCTCATGTTATTATCATGGACAATGCTAGTTTTGATCCCAAGAACATTTTGGATGAACTCTGCATCCAAGATAAACACTTTTTCTTACCTCTACCACCTTATTCACCAGATTTGAATCCTATTGAGCAAGCATGGGCTATCTTGAAAAAGAAAGGAACAGATTTATTAAGGGAAGTCCCAACTATTTTTGAATGTTTGGAACGCTTTTTTAAAACTAAATGATTATATAATTGAAATAAGAAGAAAATCATTATCAGAAAATTATAGGAGGTAGTAAAATTGACTTGCTTAATCAGTGTTATTTTATTACATCAAGGAGATAAAAATAGTTTATTAGAGTCTTTATTAATAGTTGATAGACAAACATTTAAAGATATAGAAGTTATTATTGTAAAGCCAATATAGAACACCTTTTGTTGGTTTATTTATTCTTCCTGATGATTATTATAAACTTACAAAGGATTTTCGGTACTATATGGAACAAGAACTTGTTTTCGAAGAGGAACTTGTTTCACCGAGCTGGACCCATGAAGTTTATCCTTTGGGGCACTTAGGGGATATAGATATTCATTTTCTACATTATTCTAGTATTGAAGAAGCACGGACTAAGTGGGAAAAAAGAAAAAACGCATAAATTGGGATAATCTATATTTTAAATTTGATAATAAAGATTCAGCTAGTGAAGAAATTTTAAATAAGATGGATAATCTTCCTTATTCTAATAAATTAATTTTAGTCAATCGTCCATATAAAAATTTGAAAAGTCAATGTGTTATTCCAGGTCAGGAACATCTTCCAGAACTGGCTATTATGTCTGATCCATTAAATACTTTTGATATCATGGCTTGGTTAAAAAAAGGTGGCAATGCTCTTTAAGTGCAAGTTATTGCGCTGTAGCATATAAATCTATTCCCTACATATTTTTTAAATGTTCTACGAGTTAATTTGAAATGTTTAGCTTGTGGTATAATAGATTCATGGATAAAAAATATGAAAAAATCTCCCAAGATTTGGGAGTGACTTTAAAGCAAATCGATACTGTTCTAAGTTTGACAGCAGAAGGGGCGACAATCCCCTTTATCGCGCGTTATCGCAAGGACATGACTGGTAGTCTGGATGAGGTGGCGATTAAGGCCATTATCGACTTGGATAAAAGTCTGACCAATCTCAATGACCGCAAGGAAGCTGTCTTAGCTAAGATTCAAGAACAAGGCAAGTTGACCAAGGAGTTGGAAGAAGCTATCTTAGCTGCCGAAAAATTAGCAGACGTTGAAGAACTCTACCTACCTTACAAGGAAAAGCGTCGAACCAAGGCAACCATTGCTCGTGAAGCTGGACTCTTCCCACTTGCTCGCCTGATTTTGCAGAATGTAACTGACTTAGAGAAAGAGGCTGAAAAGTTCATCTGTGAAGGATTTGTGACTGGGAAAGACGCCTTGGCTGGTGCAGTTGATATCTTAGTCGAAGCCTTATCGGAAGATGTGACCTTGCGTTCCATGACTTATCAAGAGGTGCTGAGACACTCTAAACTCACTTCTCAAGTCAAGGATGAAAGTCTTGATGAAAAGCAGGTTTTTCAGATTTATTATGATTTTTCAGAGACGGTTGGAAATATGCAGGGTTATCGTACCTTGGCTCTCAATCGTGGGGAGAAGCTAGGTGTCTTGAAGATCGGTTTTGAACATGCGACGGACCGTATTCTTGCCTTTTTTGCTACTCGTTTCAAGGTGAAAAATGCTTATATTGATGAAGTTGTTCAGCAATCCGTTAAGAAAAAGGTCTTGCCTGCTATCGAGCGCCGTATTCGTACAGAATTAACCGAGAAGGCAGAAGAGGGAGCTATTCAACTCTTTTCTGACAACCTGCGCAATCTTCTCTTGGTTGCTCCTCTAAAAGGGCGCATGGTTCTTGGATTTGACCCAGCCTTTCGTACAGGTGCCAAGCTAGCTGTCGTTGATGCAACTGGGAAAATGCTGACAACTCAGGTCATTTATCCTGTTAAACCAGCATCAGCTCGTCAAATCGAAGAAGCCAAGAAAGATTTGGCAGACTTGATTGGTCAATACGGTGTAGAGATTATTGCCATCGGAAATGGTACTGCTAGTCGTGAAAGTGAAGCCTTTGTGGCGGAAGTTCTTAAAGATTTTCCTGAGGTTAGTTATGTCATCGTAAATGAAAGTGGTGCTTCGGTCTATTCTGCCAGCGAACTTGCTCGTCAGGAGTTTCCAGACTTGACCGTTGAAAAACGCTCTGCTATTTCTATCGCCCGTCGTTTGCAGGACCCCCTTGCTGAATTGGTCAAAATCGATCCTAAGTCAATCGGTGTCGGTCAATACCAGCATGATGTCAGTCAGAAGAAACTGTCTGAAAGTCTGGACTTTGTCGTGGATACCGTGGTGAACCAAGTCGGTGTCAATGTCAATACAGCCAGCCCAGCTCTTCTTTCACACGTAGCTGGACTCAATAAAACCATCTCTGAAAATATCGTCAAATACCGTGAAGAAGAAGGAAAAATCACTTCACGAGCTCAAATTAAGAAAGTTCCTCGTTTGGGGGCTAAGGCCTTTGAGCAGGCTGCTGGTTTCCTACGTATCCCTGAAAGTAGCAATATCCTCGATAATACAGGAGTTCACCCAGAGAACTATACTGCCGTTAAGGAGCTCTTCAAACGCTTGGATATCAAGGACTTGAATGAAGAAGCACAAAGCAAACTCAAGTCGCTTTCAGTCAAGGAAATGGCGCAAGAACTAGACCTTGGCCCAGAAACTCTTAAAGATATCATTGCCGATCTTCTCAAACCAGGTCGAGATTTCCGTGATTCCTTTGACGCACCTGTACTTCGCCAAGATGTCCTAGATATCAAAGATTTAGTAGTCGGACAGAAGCTGGAAGGTGTGGTGCGTAATGTAGTTGACTTTGGTGCCTTCGTTGACATTGGGATTCATGAGGACGGTTTGATCCATATTTCCCACATGAGTCGCAAGTTTATAAAACACCCTAGCCAAGTGGTATCCGTTGGTGATTTGGTGACCGTTTGGGTTAAGAAAATTGATACTGAACGTGAAAAAGTCAATCTGTCGCTTCTAGCTCCAAATGAAACTGACTGATTACGTCAAGCATGTTTCGCTAGAAGACTTCGGCAGACCTTTTATCCATCATGTCCAGTGGAATAGGCGTCTACGTTCGACAGGTGGGCGATTTTTCCCAAAAGATGGGCATTTGGATTTCAACCCAAAGGTTTATCAGGAACTGGGTCTGGATGTTTTTAGGAAAATTGTCCGACATGAACTCTGTCATTATCACCTCTATTTTCAAGGGAAGGGCTATCAACACAAGGATCGGGATTTTAAGGAACTTTTGAAAGCAGTGGATGGATTACGCTTTGTACCCACCTTGCCAAATAGCAAATCCAAACCACTCAAGCTCTATCGTTGTCAATCCTGCCAGCAAAGGTATCATCGCAAACGAAGGATTGATACCAAACGCTATCGCTGCGGAGTTTGTAGAGGTAAATTGCTACTAGTAAATCAGCCTGAGGACTGATGAAAGCCGAGCCTACCCGTGATATACTATGACTAACCTAGCAGAAAGAGGAAATATCATGAACAGTAAATTTTATAAAATGAGACGAAATCGCATGATTTCAGGAGTTTTGGCAGGTTTGTCAGATAAGTGGAACTTTGATGTTACCCTTGTTCGTTTTCTATTTGCTATTTTTACAGTCGCAAACTTTGGACTTGGCGTGATTATCTATATTATACTAGCCTCTATCATGCCTACCAAGGAAGAAATCGAAGCAGAAATGTACGGAACAGGCCCACGTAAACGCAAAGAAGCCCAAGCTATTGACGAAAATGATGGATGGTTTTGGTGAGGTTCTACAGAAGATTTGGAATAAGCAAAAAGCTTTAAATCAATAGTCTAAACTGCTTGATTTAAAGCTTTTTTACTTTTAATAATATTTCGCCAGTCTCATCTGTAAACTAAAAATATTATTTTGAACTTAGATTTCTAATCTGATTTTTCATGCTGAGACAATACATTTTTTGATAAATGATGGATACTGATAACAACTGATAGCCAGCAAATAGCATAAGCAGTAGCTGTAATTCTTGTACCGATAAAGTATGTCTTTTCAACTAAGAGCTGACCGATGAATGGAGAGAGGAGATAGAGAAGTCCGATGAGCATATGTTCTTTGTGTTTCATTAAAGCGCACCTTCTTTCCTTATAGGTTGAACGACTTGCAAGTG
The DNA here is from genome assembly GCF_013276425.1 of Streptococcus sp. 3874. NCBI lineage: Bacteria > Bacillati > Bacillota > Bacilli > Lactobacillales > Streptococcaceae > Streptococcus > Streptococcus sp. 3874. The sequence continues at coordinate 4,360 of NZ_VMLA01000137.1, forward strand.
TTCAATTTAATGGTGTGTCATCTAGGTAAGCTTACTCAAATGATAGTTTCTGCTTCCTCCTTTCCAAAGTAAGCCTTTTCACACTTATATTTTACAATTTTTAAAATAGGAAGTCAAATCATTTTCTAAGTAATTTTGCCTACATTTCCCCCAATCTTACAAAAATGTAAGATTAAAGTCTCTTTTGTAAGGTTAGGTTATGGCAAGCGGTCTTTTTTTGATGTAAACTAGACTCATAAAGAACAAAGGAGTAAGAACATGAAAAAATTATTTCAAGAAAAATTTTCAAAACAACCAAGCCACAAAGAAATCGAGCGTGTTCAACTGGGATGCGCTATGATGCAAGCAACATTTCATTTGATGGGATATTAAGAAAGGAGATTCTCATGACACTTTTAGATGTAAAACACGTTCAAAAAATTTATAAAACACGTTTTCAGGGCAACCAAGTAGAAGCCCTCAAGGATATTCACTTTACCGTCGAAAAGGGTGACTACGTTGCCATCATGGGTGAGTCTGGTTCTGGTAAATCAACTCTTCTCAATATTCTAGCTATGCTGGATAAACCAAGTCGTGGTCAGGTTTACTTGAATGGAACTGACACCGCAACCATTAAAAATTCACAGGCCTCTAGCTTCCGTCGTGAAAAGTTGGGCTTTGTCTTCCAAGACTTTAACTTGCTAGATACTCTATCTGTAAAGGACAATATCTTGCTTCCGCTTGTCTTGTCAAGAAGACCTATTACAGAGATGATGAAGAAATTGGTGGTGACAGCTGAGAATCTAGGTATCAACCAATTGCAAGAGAAGTACCCTTACGAGATTTCTGGTGGTCAGAAACAGCGTGTAGCAGTAGCCCGCGCCATCATCACAGAACCTGAAATTCTCCTTGCGGATGAGCCAACAGGAGCCCTTGACTCCAAATCATCTGCAGCCTTACTTGATGTCTTTGATGAAATCAATGAGCGCGGCCAAACCATTCTCATGGTAACCCACTCCACAGCAGCAGCAAGCAGAGCCAAGCGCGTACTCTTTATCAAAGACGGCATTCTTTACAATCAAATCTACCGTGGAGAAAAGACAGAGCGTCAGATGTTCCAAGAAATCTCTGATACCTTGACTGTCATGGCAAGCGAGGTGAATTAGTATGTTTCGATTAACCAATAAGTTAGCGGTATCGAACCTGATTAAAAACCGCAAACTCTACTATCCCTTTGCACTGGCTGTTCTCTTGGCAGTCACCATCACCTATCTCTTTTACTCCCTAACCTTCAATCCAAAGATTGCGGAAATCCGTGGAGGAACCACCATTCAAGCAACACTTGGATTTGGTATGTTTGTCGTTACCCTTGCGTCAGCCATTATCGTCCTCTATGCCAATAGTTTTGTCATGAAAAACCGTTCCAAGGAACTGGGTATATATGGCATGTTAGGCTTGGAGAAGCGTCACCTGATCAGTATGACCTTTAAGGAGTTAGTGGTATTTGGGATTCTAACTGTTGGAGCGGGTATCGGTATTGGAGCCTTGTTTGACAAGTTAATTTTCGCTTTCCTGCTCAAACTAATGAAATTGAAGGTTGAGCTGGTCGCTACCTTCCAAATGAATGTTGTCATTGCAGTACTTGTTGTCTTTGGATTGATTTTCCTAGGGCTCATGTTCCTGAATGCCCTTCGAATCGCCCGTATGAATGCCCTCCAGCTCTCGCGTGAGAAAGCAAGCGGAGAGAAAAGAGGTCGTTTCCTACCTCTCCAAACTATTCTTGGTTCCATAAGTTTAGGGATTGGCTATTATCTTGCCCTTACGGTAACCGATCCTCTTACAGCCCTAACAACTTTCTTCCTAGCTGTTTTGCTGGTTATTTTTGGTACTTATCTATTGTTTAATGCAGGGATTACAGTCTTCCTACAAATCTTAAAGAAAAACAAGAAATACTATTACCAACCTAATAACCTCATCTCTGTTTCCAACTTGATTTTCCGTATGAAGAAAAATGCGGTTGGACTAGCAACCATCGCTATTTTGTCAACAATGGTTTTGGTAACCATGTCAGCAGCGACTAGTATTTTCAATGCCTCAGAATCCTTTAAAAAAGTGATGAATCCGCATGACTTTGGCATTACTGGAAAAAATGTTGAAAAAGAAGATTTGGACAAACTCTTGAGCCAGTTTGCAAGTGACAAAGGTTATAGTGTCAAAGAGAAAGAAGTGCTTCGTTACAGTAACTTTGGTATTGCAAATCAAGAAGGAACCAAGTTAACTATTTTTGAAAAAGGACAAAACCGTGTCCAACCAAAAACAGTTTTCATGGTATTTGACCAAAAAGATTATGAAAATATGACTGGTCAAAAACTGTCTCTATCAGGAAATGAGGTTGGTCTCTTTGCCAAAAATGACGGACTGAAAGGACAGAAAGCTCTAACTCTAAATGATCATCAATTTTCTGTCAAAGAAGAATTTAATAAAGATTTCATTGTGAACCATGTTCCAAATCAGTTTAATATCTTGACTACTGATTACAATTACCTTGTTGTTCCTGATTTACAAGCCTTTTTGGATCAATTCCCAGATTCGGCTATCTATAATCAGTTTTACGGTGGTATGAATGTAATAAATGTCAGTGAAGAAGAACAACTCAAGGTCGCTGAGGAGTATGAAAAATACCTCAATCAATTTAATGCTCAATTAGACACAGAAGGTAGCTATGTTTATGGTAGCAATCTAGCAGATGCTAGTTCTCAGATGAGTGCCCTCTTTGGTGGTGTCTTCTTTATCGGTATTTTCCTATCCATTATCTTTATGGTCGGAACCGTTCTGGTCATCTATTACAAACAAATTTCTGAAGGCTATGAAGACCGTGAACGCTTTATTATCTTGCAGAAAGTCGGTTTAGATCAAAAGCAAATCAAGCAAACCATCAACAAACAGGTTTTAACTGTTTTCTTCCTTCCTTTGCTTTTTGCCTTCATACATCTAGCCTTTGCCTACCATATGCTTAGTCTGATTTTAAAAGTGATTGGTGTAATAGATACGAATATGATGTTGATTGTGACCTTGTCTATCTGCGCTATCTTCCTCATCGCCTATGTGCTGATTTTCATGATTACTTCAAGAAGTTATCGCAAGATTGTCCAAATGTAAAAAAAGATACCTCGACTTGAAAATCGAGGTATTTCTTGTATTTTATACTCAATAAAAATCAAAAAGCAAACTAGGAAGCTAGCCGCAGGTTGCTCAAAGCACTGTTTTGAGGTTGTAGATAGAACTGACGAAGTCAGCTCAAAACATGGTTTTGAGGTTGTAGATGAAACTGACGCTGACGTAGTTTGAAGAGATTTTCTAAGAGTATTAAACGGCTAGGTCAAACTTCAACTGCGGCTTAACAGGGTCATAATCTACCAACTCAAAATTCTCTGCTTTAATATCAAAGAAATTGGTCCCATCTGGA
>NZ_VMLA01000138.1:0-686 GCF_013276425.1 Streptococcus sp. 3874
AAGCTCGTCATCTTTTTTTAAAGTGACCTTCATCTGCTTTAAAGCTGCCCATACTGAAGGGACAGCACAATCAAAATGGCCGCAATTTCCCGTAAAAAAGCATCTGGATAAGCCTCTACAAAGGATTTCAATTCCTCTAATACTATCCTAAAATCAAAAAACATCTTATAATAGTAGTTATGAAACTTACAAACGAAGAAACACAAAAAATTGAACAACTCCTAAGAGATTCATCGTACGCCAAATATCATAAACGTCTACAGATTATTTATTTTCGCTCAAAAGAAAAGAGTTATAAGGAAATCATGGATCTGCTAGATTGCAATAAAACAACTGTTTGGAGGAATTTGAAAAAATATAAGGAGTTTGGTTTAGAAGCGCTTCTTCAAGAGACCCGTGGTGGACGTCATAGAGAATATATGACTTACGAAGAAGAACAAGCATTTCTAAAACGTCATATAGAAGCTGCTCAGGCTGGGGAATTTGTAACTGTCAATCAGTTATTTGAAGCCTATCAAAAAGAGATTGGTCGCACTTCCCACACGTGATGGTTTCTATTATCTCCTGAAACGACATGGTTGGCGAACGGTCACTCCTCGACCTGAGCATCCCAAGAAGGCAGACGCTCAGACAATTGAGACGTCTAAAAATAAAATCTACATTCGAGACCTTGAGTAAGCGCTTTA